>NZ_FCNU01000031.1 GCF_001545115.1 Candidatus Protochlamydia phocaeensis | reverse complement strand
CGTGAAGAGAGTCTTCAAGCGCTGATTTTTACACGTGAATTAACGAGATTTACGATTCATTTAAACTTTTTCGCTTGGTGGCATTAGAGAAAGGGAAATACCTGATCCCATCCCGAACTCAGAAGTCAAGCCTTTCATCGCCGATGGTACTGCACACAAGAGTGTGGGAGAGTAGGTCGCCGCCAAGCTTTTCTTTCATGGCCTTAAAGCATCCGCTTTAAGGCCTTTTTTTTGCCTGCAACCGATTTGCAATTTTCCTGGTTTTAGCCTTTAAATTTTTTTGATTTGTAATTTTCCCGGCCTTCCCGTTCTTGCCCCTGCAACGGCTCAGAGAAAAAGACTGGGCACTCAATTCATTAAAAATCCCTTCTCTTTTTACTTCTGATCTTGCCGATTAAAACAATAATATTAAAAATTTATTTGTATTTTGGCGATTGGGTCCTTGTTCAAGCTTTCGAAAATTAAAAAGCCTTCTAAAATTGCACGCACGGTAGGCCCGTTTTTCTCCGCGCCTCATAGCGTCTTTGTGCTTCTGCATTCTATTTTAGCTGGAGGAGCAAATTCTCTTACCGGTTAAAAGGGTAAAGCTGTAGAGCGCGCAAAGAGGGAGCGGTCAAAATAGATGGATACCCTTCCGTTCGCTTCTATAACTGAATAACAATACAGAGACGAAAAGATGCATAGAGATGTTTGCCACGCCTCTATGGCCTTCAAAAGGCTGAGCAGTACGCAATTTGATGTCCGCTTTAAAAATGAATGTTCTTTTTGCTGTGTTTTATATAGCGATAGGAGCGAAAGAAAGGAAACAACCTCTAAACTTTCAAAATTTTATGAAATATAAATTCGAAATAATTTCTTGTTTGTAATAAATTAGTTTGTGGATAGTTTTGTGTTGAATTAAAATTTTCAGATTGTTAATCTAATCGCAATTATAATCTTCAAGTATCAAAATTTGATACTGCTAAAAATGGAAAGATAAAAACTAAAGTATAGTTAATAGATATGCTTTGGCACTTATTTTTGTCTCGTTCTTAATCTTAATTCTCATTAACTAAATTATTAATCCATTTCCGGCATTCTTGCCCGCATTCTTATATGAAGAATGCCGAGGTTAATCGTTTAGGTAAGGCTTTTAATCCCATTTTTACCTTTTCGGCTGAATATTGCACGCTTTGTGTTTCAAGCTAGTTTGAGTGCTAAAAGCTTTCCTTTCATTTTAGCTTTTTGTTGGAAATGGAACTCTAACTAATAGGATAGATCGCTTATGCATCCCGTTTCATCCAATCAGCCAGTTGGCTTAGAGCAAAGTGCTGTGAACAGTGAATTAGCTGAATTAAAGAAGGAAAACCAAGCGCTTAAAAGAAAAATCGAAAAATTGAAAGCGATGTTTACATCTCGTCCGGAAGAAGAAAAAAAGCCTTCTTCTCTTAAAAAAAGAAGGGTTGAATCTGAAAATGCTTTGCTTTGCCTGGCTCCTAATTTAGCAGATAATTTAGGAAATATTGAAATCATTTCTTATGATGACAATCAGAAGCCCTTATCATTTATCGTTCCTAAATTTATACTGGCAGCTATTTCGACCGTTTATCGATCAGTCATGTTCAGTAAAAATTGGTCACAAGAGGAAAGAATCTCTTGGGAAAAAGAACCCAACGTGCCTTTTCATCCCCAAGCTATTGCAAAGGTTCTTCAGTTTGCTTTTCAAAAAATCAATCCGGCATTGGAGCAAAAGCTTTTTGTTGATTTCCAGGCTTCGGAAGAGAACTTTGATGTATTAGAAGATATCATTTTATTAAGCGATCGCTATCTGATGGATAGGGTTTTTGAGGCTTGCCAAAAAGTGATTGAGGAGCAAACCGCAGCTCATTTACAATCAATGGTTAATTGCTTTACTTTTATTTTCAATTTACCGGGAGAATTGGAAATAAAGTTCTTTCCCAGCTGGATAAAAGGAGTAGAAGCATATAGAAAAAAAAACGGTAATCATGCGGAACTCTTATCGATTTTTATCCATTTAAATAAATCGTGCACAGCGGAAGGAAGGAAAAAAGAGAAAGTCTTCATTTGCTTATTAAATGCAATTAGAAACACGATCGCTTATTTAAACAAGGACAGTTCTCTAGAAGAGGTGGAGGCGGCATGCCAAGCGATTGTGGAGTTCGGTTACTTTAATTTTAATTTGAATCATTCCGTTATTCAATCGGTCGCTCAATTTTATTTTGAACAAGACATTTCTGAAGTCTTTTTTGAAAAAGCGCCTTTTACATACTTCTTTTACTTATCCTTTTTGATTCAAAATAAACGAGGACCGGAAATAAGCGAAAAAATCGATCTATTGTTAAAAAAATGCGGATGGGAGGATCTAGGCTTAATTTTGAAAAGCGAGCACTATAAGGATTCGAATCGGATAGAAGCAATTAAGTATACTAACCAGGCATTGGCCTACAATAGAAAAGAAACTGTTCATACACTGCGTGCGTTGATTTTTCTCATGGACCAAAATTTTGATCAAGCTCTTGAGGAAAGCAATCTTGCCTTGCAAATCAATGCCTGCAATTCGGGCGCTTTAGCTTATCGAGGAATCTGCTATCAAAAAAAAAGAGAGAAAGGGTTAGCTCTGATCGATTTTACAAGAGCTTTATATATTCATGCGCATAATGCTTCTGCTCTAATGCATAGAGGGGGATATTTCAAATGCGATAATCAATGGGATTTGGCCATTGCCGATTTTGATCGTTACTTGCAGATTCAACCGAATGATTATTCCGTTTTGACTTTAAGAGGCTCTTGCTATAGGAGCAAAGGGAATTTTGAACGAGGGCTTGCCGACTTTAACCAATTGGTATCGCTTTACCCGGATGATGGGCAGGCTTTAATCAAAAGAGGGGAATGCTATCAATTAATGGGAGAGCTAGAGTTAGCTTACGCGGACTTTAATAAAGCGGTAGAAGTTGAGCCAGAGAATAACATTGCTTTAATTAAGCGGGGGTTATTCTATAAAAAATTGGATAATTTAGATCTTGCTATCGCAGATTTTAACCAAGTATTGGAAAGAAACCCGGATGACGCCATGGCATTAGCCTATAGAGGGCAATGCTATCGTTTATCTGATAATAGGGTTGCAGCGATGGAGGATTTTAATCACCTTTTACGAATCAATCCTAGCAATGCATTTGCATTAGCGGAAAGAGGCATATGCTATAAGCTAGAAGGACTTTTTGATTTAGCCTTGGAAGATTTCAACACAGCTCTCCAAATTAATCCTAATGATACATTTGCTTTAACGGAAAGAGGAGACTGTTACAAGTTAAAGAATGAAATTGATCTGGCTTTAGCAGATTGGGAACAAGTCTTGCGCATTAATCCCAAAGATAGCTTTGCTTTGGCTTATCGAGGGGTGTGCCATTTTCAGCAGGGCCATTTAGCTGAAGCGCGGGCAGATCTAGACCAAGCATTAGAAATCAATCCTCACAATAGCCTGGCTAATGAATACAAAGCTCGTTTGGAGTAAGTATAAATAGAAAAAGGCCTTCGCCTTTTCATGCCAAGTCCAAAGAGATAAACTTCGGCTTGGTAGGAAAGGCCCTGCCTGAAAGCCGCCTATTTAAAATTTGGCTCATTTAAAATGAATTGGCCATTTGATACTTGGATATTGTTCATCACTTAAAAAAACTGATGTACTGCTGTAATTTAACAATAGAGAATAATATCCCATTAATTTTCATAACTTTTCCGTATTCGTCGGTATTTGCATTTGATTTAATAAAAGTCGCTGCAAAAGAGGAGCCGAAGATAATTCTCATCAAATGTTTCTTGTTTTAATTTGTCGTAAAATAATGTAAATGCCTATATTGAAATTCAATAAAAATTAATAAATTTAATAAATCAAGCGAATTAATTATATAAACTTTATAAGAAAGTGATTTTAAGTATAGGTTGTCATGGGGATAATACAATTGTTCAGAGGGTCGATCTTATCCAATCAAGGCAAAGGCGTTTGACTTCGTTGGCTGCCTCATCTAGGGCATGGCCGGCTCCCGGCAAGAAGATCAGTTCTTTAGGGCCATGGACCTGGTTGTAAATCTGCTCAGAACAGGCAGGTGGAAGATTATCATCCTTTAATCCATGGATGAGTAGCAAGGGTTGTTTGCGAAGCATTTTAGCCGCTTGTATGGCTCCATAGCTTTGTGTAGCTAAAGTAATGACCGAAATAACAGAAGGACATTGCGCTGCTGCCGCGATGACGACAGTGCCTCCGAGAGAGTGTCCAATTAAAGCCATGTGCTTATGCTCAAGAGAAGAGAGCGCTTCTATTCCATATAGGACATCTTGGATGCAAGTGGCAAGATCTGTTGGGCGCCGGTATTGCAGATGCAAGGTGGAAATGCCTTCTTGGCATAGCTCTTGACCAATAAATGGATAAAGCCCACGGGCAGGAGTATCAAAACCGCCTCCCACGCCTCCCACAGTTAAAAGAGCTTTGCCTTTTTCTTGCGCAGCGTAATAGCGCGCCTCAATGGAAAGACTGTTAGCGTGAATTTTTAAAGGCGTGTAAGTGTCTTTGAGAGGGGAAAATTCTAAGGAGAGGGATGCCATAATCCTCCTTTGCCGCTCTTTTATCTTCTTGTAAAGAACTTATCTGCCTATAATGACATATAAGAATAGGTAAGATATGCACAATTCTAATCAGATGTTGGGAAAAGGTCTCGTTCAGCGGTTTATTGATTTATACAATTCTTTCGAAATTAAACAAATGATTGATTTATTTACCGACGATTGCATTTTTCAAAGCATCAGTCATGACAATGAGACGATTGAATGCCATGGCAAAGAAGAGCTGTTCAAAATGGCTGATCAAAGTGCACAGATTTTCTCAGATAGAAAACAGATTGTAACAAATTGGATTGTGGATACAGATAAGATAGCAGTCGAAATTGAGTATGCGGCTATTCTAGCGCAAGATTTACCAGGTGGCCTTAAAAAAGGGGATTCTTTAAAGTTAAAAGGTATTTCTCTTTATGAATTCGCAGATGGAAAAATTAAGAGACTAGTTGACTTTTCTTGATTAATCACTCAGCGCTTAGCGCGTGTATTAAATCCGCAACAACCTCAAATATAGGTCATTAGCGATTTTAATCCACCCTATTAGAGAGTATTGCAAAGACCAGCGTTCTTTATGATTAAATATAGATAGGTATATGAAAGCGTATATTGACAATAGATTAATTCGACGACTTAAAAATGATGCAGAGGGAGAGAGCAATATTCTTCTGCAAGTTTGCCATCAAGCGGGGATTTTAGCGGACGATCAGCCCCTTCATATTATTTTCGATTGGCCTTCTTTGCTCGAATATATTGATTTGAGTTTAATCTTTAAGATGTTTCCCAAATTTGCAGATGAGCATAAGCTTTTTGCGCTTCTCATTTCTACTTTAACAGTAGAGCCTGAAAAAGATTTGTTAATCTATTTATTCGATCAGCTCTTTGTTGAGTGCTTGACACAAGTCAAATCTTTGCCACAGATTGATCAGACTTTTTTATTGAGCCAAATTAAAAGAACACGGGAATCAGCCCTATCTTCTTCTACGGCAGAGCTTTTCTTACCTGCTTTGGACCGGTATGAGCAGCAATTAAGGGAGAATCCTTATCATATCCTTCATGATTTGACTCTCTTTTTAGCGTGGGATCGTGTCTGCGTGAATTTAGCAGCCGTATTTGAGAGGCCTTCTTTAGATAGTAAAGGACAAGAAGGGTTGTTAGTGTTAAAGGAATGCCTGTTAGAATCCTTTCAGCACATTACAGGGCATGGGCGGACGGTTCCCGGCTTCTTTCGTTTGATCGAAACATTGTATGCTTATCAGATGAGAGAGGAGCTTTTGGAAAATTATACGGATTCTGAATGGCAGATTCTTTGTCAAAGTGCACAAGCTCTTCGAGCCAGGGAGGAGCTTAGCGATGTTCCCTACATTGATAGAGCGGTAGTTGATTCCCAAGATATGCAAATTGCCTCCATAGAGGCTGTAAAGGTTTTCACTTTAGATTCTGCCGATAAAGTGAATGCCGGCTTAAGCTTGGCTCATTATACCGTTGAACAATTAAAAAAAGAGGCGCCTGATTGGCACTATTCCTTGCGTTCCGTTGAAGTGATATGCCTGCAAGAAGTTGAAAAGGGATTGAGAATTGAAACGGTTGTGCGGCGTTAGGTGCGATTGTTTAGCGGACAGAAATATAACCTCCCGGAATTCCCTTTTTGACAAAAACAATTTGCCATAATTGGAGGTCTCGACTGCGAAAAGCTCCAGCGCAAGATAATAGATAATATGTCCACATGCGGTAAAAACGTTCGTCATAGTGCGCTTTTAAGGAGTCCCAATTTCGGACAAAATTATCATGCCAAGCCATCAAGGTTTTATCATAATAAGCGCCAAAGTTATGCCAGTCCTCAAAAATGAAAAGACCATTAGCCGCTTGAGTTAATTGTTCGGCAGAAGGGACCATTCCATTGGGGAAAATATACTTCTCAATCCAGGGATCGCTTTTTTTGGTTGTTTTATTACTTCCAATCGTGTGCAGAAGAAAAATGCCGTCGTTTTTGAGACAGCGGTAGGCCGTTTGCATATAAGTGCGATAATTTTTATATCCGACATGTTCCATTTGGCCAATGGAAACAATGCGATCGAACATGTCGTTGACATCCCGATAATCTTGGAAGCGAAGCGTGACGGGAAGCTCTTTGCAAAGCTCTTTAGCCAGCTCTAGTTGCTGCTGAGAGATTGTAATTCCCACGACTTCTACGTGATGTTTTTCTGCCGCATACTTAGCAAAGCTTCCCCAGCCGCAGCCAATATCTAAAATTCTCATCCCGGGCTTAAGGTAAAGCTTCTGGCATATAAGCTCCAGCTTGGCTTCTTGCGCCTCATCCAAATTCGATGCATTTTTCCAATAAGCGCAAGAATAAGCCATCCGTTTATCTAACATCTTAATGAAAAGATCATTGCCAATATCATAATGTTTTTTTCCTACAATCAAGGCGCGTTTTTTGGATTGAAGGTTAAAAAGCAAATATTTGGAAAGTTGGAACAGTTGCTTGAAATTAGGCTTGATGGTCGATTCTAGGTCAGCCTTTAAAATATGATAGATAAATTCATCGACTCGTTCCGCATCCCACCAGCCATTCATATAAGACTCGCCAAGCCCCAAAGACCCTTCGTTCCAGACGGTTTCGTAAAAGCGCTGATCATGGACTTGTATTCCCGAGCGGTTGTTTTGATTAATATCAATACCAGCTAAACGAAATTTCTGACTCACTAAGTCTTTAATCACTTCATTTGCCATAAGTTTCTCTTGTTCATATTGATTTTTAAAAATTTGCAAATACTTTTACTATCTTTATCTAGAAGATTATTTAATTTTCAAGATGAACGCATATTTCTTTATAAATGGCTTTTCGATTAAGTCAAAATTTGCTTCAAAAATGATTCCTTTACTAGTCAGATCCTGGGGTTAAGCCAATTTAAAGATTGAAAAATAAAATTTAAATTTACCTTGCAGGTTTTGCTTTCATCTGCTTAATTACGATTTGAATCCCATAAGAATTTTTTTATTATTAAGGAAGGAGAAAGAAAATGATGAGCATCCTTGGGGCAATTATTATTGGATTTATCGTTGGTCTGTTTGCAAGGTTTTTAATGCCAGGAAGAGATCCCTTGGGCTTCATATGGACAACCCTTTTAGGGATAGGCGGAGCGATTATCGGAAAACTTATTGGACAAGCGATTGGACTTTATAAGGAACATCAATCAGCGGGATTCTTTATGTCCCTCATCGGTGCGATGATTCTTTTATATATCTATCATCATTTTAAGAATAAGCAGGATACGGCTCCTTGAGTGCAAAAAATGTGAGCGACATGGATATTCTGTTGAAAAGAGAACCTATCCATTAAGAGTTAATTTAAAGAGGGATAAACAGAGGATGGTAATTATGCCAAATCGTTCGGAAGAAGATGGAATAGGAGAAATTGAAGCCAATTTAAAAACCTTTCAAACCCAATGGCAGGAGATTTTGGATGAATTGGCAGAACTCAAAGAAGACAATGGAAAAGATGATCTTTTTGCCACTATTGATTACCTTGCGCTTTGCGACCAACAAAGCAAAATGATCAATGATGGCTTAAAAGATATCGATGAGGAGTTGAAAGCTTTATCCCATCTTAGAAAGCAACCGGATCAAGGGTCGAAGCAATTCGAAGCAATCCATCGTCTTTGCCAAGAATTTGAAAAGTTAAAAGACCATATGCGGAAAAGAAGGCAATCAATCGAAGAAGAATATCCGATTTTAGCAGATGAAACGTTGCGGGGATGTCAAGATCTCATCACCCGGTACTCTGTTTCTATGAATCAAGAAAGAAATGTCCCGAACCTTAAGACAGACATCAATCAAAATTTGGATAAAGAGTCTTTGCTTGAAGAATTGAGGGATAGCTTGGAGAATTATCGCCAAGCCCGTGAAGACTTAGTCGAGGATCCGGTAGAAGATCCCATTCTTTCGCAGCTAGATACGGCTATTACGGCATGCGATACAGCCCTTTTAATCAAGGAAACGGGCGATTGATTGCATGGCCTTATTTCCGCTTATGTATAAAGCTTTTCACTTAAACCGAGAGGTCTAATATGTATAAATCTTCAGCTTTTCCTTTTAAAGCTTGGAGCATCGCATTGGGTTTATTAGCTTGCGGTTCGTCTCTTGAGGCCCAACAGAGTCCGTCTTCCGGTTCTAAGCCTTCGACAGGCTCTCAGACGAACATTCCAGCACCGCTTCCTCAAAGCCAGCCTCAGCAGCGCTTAGAAATAGAAAAACAGCGCAAGCAGGTGGAGGAAGAAATCAGGAAGAGCATTATTCCAGAAGCTGTCGCTGTACTTAAAGAAACGGAACAGGCGATCAAGCTGATTTGGGATGGCGATAATAAGGGAGCACTAGCTGCTATTGAAAGGGCAAGCGGTAAAATAGATGTGCTGCTGGCCCAGCATCCCGATAGCGCTTTACTGCCTTTGGATTTTAACATTGATGTTATTGATGATGCCCCCTTGAGCTTAGATCGCATTAGAGAAATTAGCAAAACGGCGGAGAGGGCAGTGAAGGACGGAGATTATCCGGAAGGGCGCCTTTTGCTTGATGCATTGCAAAGCGAAATTGATATCGAAACCTATAGCTTGCCATTGGCGATTTATCCTCCAGCTCTTAAACGAGCGGCAAATTTGCTGAATCATAACGCTAGTCAGGAAGCCGGAGCTGTGCTTGAGACGGCGTTAACCTCAATTGTGATCATCAATCGCCTTTTGCCTATTCCGCTTATTAATGCAAAAGCCTTGTTAGCTCTGTCAGAAGACAAATATAAAAATAACAGGGACTTGGCTTTAAAGTTACTTGATGGCACGCGCTATGAATTAGAGCGTGCACGTGCGCTGGGATACATTACCAAGGAAGAGGATGAGTATAAGGATTTAAATGAAGCGATTAAAGACCTTCAAAAGCAAATCAATAGCAATACTGGCAATCCTTCCATGTTCCACTCTTTGAAAGAAAGATTCCAGGATTTAATCAAGCGGCACTTTGATAAGAAAAAGACGACCAACGGGCAGCAAACTAATACAGCGCAAGAATCCTAATTTTCTCACTCCCATCAGATAAAATTCTCTAAGAAGCTTCTAAGGCTTCTTAGAGAATTTCTTAAAAACCGCTAATGGCCTAAATGGGAGTCATTAGCATGTTTAATTCATTAGCCATGTTGATGGCCGGCATGATCAGATGAGAGGCGGCCTGCTGTCCAAATAGCTTTGAAGAATAATGGCCGCACTGACTATGTCGACGACTTTCGAGCGCCTCTTGCGTGTAAGGCTGCTCTCTCGCAGGGACCTTTCGGCTTGAACTGTAGACAGGCGCTCATCCCACATTTTGACGGGAATAGGAGTCGCTTGAGCGAGCAGCTGGACAAAATGCTTCACTTCATCGGCTAAAAAGCCCATGCGCCCGCTCATCATCAAGGGTAGTCCAATGATAATCTCTTCAATCTGACAGCGCTGCGTGCGGCAGAGAGCGTCAATTTTTTCCAATAATTTGGCGACCGTCAACTCGGATTTGCTTTCCGCTTGTAAGGTCTCTAATGGAGACGCAATAATTTTGCGCTCGTCCGATAGAGCTAATCCTAGGCGTTTGAGGCCATAGTCAATGCCTAGGATTCTTGTGGGAAGGCTCTTATTCGGCTGATTGTGTGTTTCCATGTACCTTCTCTTGATGGGTAATCATCGCTTGGATAAAATCGCGGAATAAAGGATGAGGATCGGTAGGCTTTGATTTAAATTCCGGATGGAACTGAACGCCAACCATCCAAGGATGTCCCTTAATTTCTGCAATTTCGCAAAGATTCTCTCCTTTCAATGTACCGGCAATGATAAATCCCGCCTTTTCCATGGCTTCTTTATAAGCATTGTTAAATTCATAGCGGTGGCGGTGCCTTTCGCTAATTTGATCGCGCTTATAAGCTTGATAGGCCTTGGTAGATGGCTTAAGATCGCATGTGTAAGCGCCCAAACGCATTGTTCCGCCTAAATCTTGTACGCCGCGCTGCTCGCTCAGCAAAGAAATAATGGGGTGCTTGGTGTCCACATCAAATTCGGTTGAATTGGCATCGTCCAAGCCTAGGACATGTCTGGCAAACTCGACAGCTAGGACTTGCATGCCCAAGCAAATGCCGAAATAAGGAATATTCTTTTCACGGCAAAGCTTGGCTGTATGGATTTTTCCTAGCCAGCCGCGTTCCCCAAAGCCGCCGGGGACTAAATAGCCGTCACATCCCTCAAGCGCTTTGCTAAGCTGTTGAGAGTCCAAAGGCAGTTTATCTGCTTCAAAACGTTTGATCTGCAGCTTATAGCCTGCAGCCAAGGCGCCGTGAATTAAAGATTCAAAAACAGACTTATAGGCATCTTGGTGCTGAACATATTTGCCGACAATTCCAACCGTAATGGTTCCCTTGGGATGGCGGATCGTTTCAATGATCGTTTCCCATTCCCTTAAATCGACTGGAGGGCTGGGAAGATGCAGCAGTTCGCAAATCAAGGCATCGATGCCTTCATCATGCAGCTTGATGGGGACTTCGTAAATGCTATGCTCGACGTCGACTTCTTCAATGACGGCACGGCGGTTGACGTTGCAGAACAAGCTGATCTTGTCTTTGACCTCTTCGGAAAGAGAAAACTCGCATCGGCAGACAATAATGTCTGGGAAAATTCCGATTTCTCTCAGAATTTGGACAGAATGCTGAGAAGGCTTCGTCTTCACTTCGCCGGCTGCCTTTAAATAAGGAACATAGGTGAGGTGGATATTTAAGCAATGGGGACGGTTTTCATAGGTAAATTGCCGAATGGCCTCTAAAAAGGGAAGCGATTCAATATCTCCTACGGTTCCTCCAATTTCAACGAGCACAACATCAATGTTTTCTTGTTGCTTGCCGCATTGATAAATGCGCTGTTTAATCTCGTCGGTAATGTGCGGAATGACTTGTACTGTTTTACCTAAATAGTCTCCATGGCGCTCGCGCTTAATGACTGTATTGTAAATTTGACCGGACGTGGCATTGGAGGCGCGCGATAAAAAAGAATTCGTATAGCGATAATAGTGGCCCAAGTCTAAATCTGTTTCAGCCCCATCATCGGTGACATACACTTCGCCGTGCTGAAAAGGGCTCATTGTGCCAGGATCGACGTTAAGATAAGGATCCAGCTTAAGCATGGCAATTTTTAAGCCTTTTTTCTCCAATAATAAGCCAATTGCTGCTGCTGTTAGGCCCTTTCCCAAAGAGGAACAGACGCCGCCTGTTATAAAGATGTATTTTGTTTGCATAACCATTGCTCGACCTTATATATATCATCTGGAGTATCCACACCAATGCTGGCTTCATCTACAACCGCAACTTTGATGCGATACCCGTGTTCTAGGACTTTTAATTGCTCTAAATCCTCCTCTAACTGAAGAGGAGTAAGGGGTAATTTTTGATATTCCAATAAAAAGGATGGACGATAGGCATACAGTCCTAAATGACGAAAATAAGAGGCTGAAGCCTGAAAAGCATGCTTTTTATTGGAGGGGATTAAACCCCGGCTAAAATAAAGGGCATTTCCCTTTTGATCCATTACGCATTTGACAATTGAAGGGCTTAACGCCTCTTCTTCGGACCTCAAAGGTGTGACGATCGTCGACATATTGCCTTGAGGATCATTGATAAGCGCCTGAGCTGCTAAATCAATGGCTATTGGATTCAAACAAGGCTCATCGCCTTGAATATTGATAATGACAGACGCTTGCATTCCCCCCGGATAGTGCTGAATCACTTCTGCCAAACGGTCCGTTCCAGTCGGACATTCAACAGCGGTCATGACGACTTTGCCCCCAAAGGCTTTGACGTGATCAAAAATGCGTTGATCGTCAGTGGCAACAAGGAGATCGGTTAAGAGAGAGGCTCTTTGAGCGTTTTCATAAGTTCTTTGGAGGAGGGTCTTGCCGAGGATGGTAACGAGGGGCTTGCCAGGAAAGCGGGTACTGCCGTAACGAGCAGGAATAATTCCAATAACTTGATCGGTCATCTTCTACTTTTAAAATTCTATAACGGGATTATAATAGAATAAGAAAGGATAAATGACAAGTAAACTTTTATACAATTGAATTTAAATGGAATGCACGAGAGATAATCCTTTCTATTTGCCTTTTAAAATTTATTTTAGTTGTTTCGGATGGTTCAAGTAAAGTATTTAAAACAATTAAAATAGATCAAAAGAAAGCGGGCTGGACCAAAGGGATCGCGTCTTTAAAATAAACAGCGTCTTCGGTCAATGGCCAATCTTCTTTTAAGATCACATGATAGGCCTGTTCAGGTTTTAGATCGGAAGAAAAGGATGCCTTGCTCTGATAAAAAGAAATTAAATTTAAATTTTTTAAAAGTTGATGTTTAGCATAGCCATCTCCATTGCCGACAAAAATGAGGGCATTGACTTTTCTGTTAAAACGGGGGGAAATTCCGAGGCCCCAGTCTTCTATCTCTTTAGCAAATTCTTTTGTAATGAGGTCAAGGAGCAGATGGGCATGAGAATATCGCAAAGGCGGATAGAGCACGATACAGGGAGAGGGGAAAGGATCATCAAAAGAAAAGGGCTTTATATGGACTTTAAATAAAGGTAAAAGCGTTTTGTGCATTTCATCTTTTTCAAGAAAAGCAATCAGCTTTTTGACCACATCATTTAATTTATGCGGCTTGGCCATTAGATGAATTTTATTTTCTAATCCGAGAATACGATAGACAAGAGCTAAGGCAGCTTTGAACTCTTCGCTTGTATAGTCATTAAATGAGTCCTCTAGTTTCTCTATTAAATCCACCTCTTCTATCACTTGGATGGGAACCGACATCATAGAAGCCAAATGTTGGGCGATATCTCGTTTTAGCCATTGCTTTTTTTGAATTAAAGCCTCTCCTTGCAAAGCGCAATGCTCTAAGACTGTAAAATAGCGGAGAATAACCAGATTTTTCAGATTGAGATAGCTTCTAGAATCAGCTTTAAGCTGTTTGCGAAACCCTTTTATTCTATGGACTAACAAGTCTCCTGCTTCATTAGAAAGAGGATTTAGCCGCAAAGACGCATAAGCCAGACACGCGGCAAGACCCTCAAAGAAAGGGTCTTGATGAGAATAAAGTTTATCCAGAAGCTTTTCTGATTCCGGTTCTATAATAAGATGCACCTTTATTTCTTCCAATAAAGGTCTCAAGAGAGAAGGCGATTGAGGAATGGTCCAGAAAATTTGATAATCTCCATGAAGATAAGTGCTGTAAGATTTAGGTGCAAAGGAAGCGAGCTGATAAATCCGTTGTTTTAAAGCCAGCTCTTTTATTTTTTCTCCCTTAAATAGACGGCTGTTAATCTGAGCAATGCGGTCTTCTAACTTAGAGAGCAAGAACTGGGAAACTGCTATATCAAGAGGACGCGCACGAGAAGTGGAGGTAAGCGTATAGAAAATTTGATTCTTTACTCGAAAAATAGCGAGATGTTGAGGGTGAGAAGGGCAATATTTAGGATCTAAAAAACGGTGATCCACATATTCAAATTCACTTTCGCGATAAAAATTTAGATGTATGCTCATGGAAGAATAAAATTTAATAAAAAAAAGATTAAATTTAGTTGGTGATTGTTATTTATTTTTAAAGGATTTAATAAGAATCAATAAATTTAATCGTATTTTTTTGATAAAAAGTAATTAAACAAATAATCCGAAGAAGCGTGGAAGGATATTCAAATTGTATGGATAGTCGATTTTCTGGAAGGGCTAGAAAAAGAATTTAATTTAGCGATTCAATTCTAGCTATTAGATAAAGGGGAAAGCGATCCTATGGGCTTAGTTGCGTTATAATAGTTAGCAGGTTATTCTTAGCCTACTTTAGAAAAAATTTTTCGAGTGCGTATGCAATCAAATCACTTCAATGGACAACGTTATTTTAATCCTGGAGTTAAGCTTCAACCATTTTCACGCGCCTTATATTGGATGTTGACAAGGAGTCCGGCTCCTTGGCCGCATTCTGTTCCCGTGCAGCAACAAAAAATTACGCGTCCACGAGTGCAGGCAGGAGAGTTGGCTATTACCTTTATTAACCATTCTACTTGCCTCATTCAGGTAAGTGGGTGGAATATTTTAACCGATCCCATTTGGTCTGAGCGCGCAAGTCCATTTAAGCGGTGGGGACCTCGGCGTTCGGCTTTGCCTGGCGTCCGATTTGAAGATTTGCCGCCCATTGATCTCGTTCTTATCAGCCATAATCATTACGATCATATGGACCTGCCGAGTTTGCAGCGCCTACAGCAGGTCCATGAGCCTGTCTTTTTTATTCCCCAGGGCAATTTTTCTTATCTGAAAGCCAAAGGCTTGAAGAATATGAAAGAGTTAGATTGGTGGGAGCAAGTCGATTTTTCCATGGATCATCAGTTGATTTTTGTTCCCTCTCAACATTTTTCTGCGAGAGGGATATGGGACCGAAATAAGACCTTATGGGGAGGCTTTGTCATTAAAGGTCCTAAGCATTCTATTTACTTTGCAGGAGATACAGGGTATGGACCTCATTTTACAATGATCCGTGAGCGCTTAGGCCCTCCGCGTTTATCTTTTCTTCCTATAGGAGCCTTCAAGCCCGAGTGGTTTATGCATTCTGTCCACATTTCTCCTGCCGAAGCCGTGCAAGCTCATTTAGATTTACAGTCCAAGCAAAGTGTGGCCATTCATTTTGGGACCTTTCAAATGGCCGATGATGGCATAGATGAGCCTATTCTGGCATTAGAGAAAGAAATGGACAAGCGAGGCCTTCCTCAAGAGCAATTTTGGATTTTAAAGAACGGCGAAAGCAAAGAAATTTATTAAACAGCGAGCGACGAGTATTGTGAACGTTTTTCTCATTTTATGTTATGAATGTTGTTTGTGGATTCTTGCCTTATTGGCAATTCCCAAGATGCTTTATCAATTAGTCTTTTATAAAAAATATCGACAAAGTTTATTGCCCCGCCTAGGGTTTGATTATCCTATTTTCCAGCAGAATGGCGAGCCTTTAATTTGGATTCATGCCGTTTCTGTTGGAGAGACAAAAGCTGTCGTCTCTTTGGTTAGGGAATTAAAACAGCGGTTTCCATCCAGTCTGTTTGTCGTTTCTTCGATAACAGAGACAGGGCATGCAGAAGCCAAGCGAAGTTTACCTTTTGTCGATTATCATGTTTATTTGCCTTTTGATTTTAGTTTTATTGTACGACGACTGATCAAACGCGCCTCGCCTGACCTTGTTATTTTGTGTGAATCCGATTTTTGGTTTAATTTTATGCGCTTAGCCAAAGCGCAAGGCGCAAGTCTTGTCTTAGTGAATGGGAAACTTTCCGAAAAATCCACGCATCGCTTTTGCAAGGTGCCTTTCTTTTCTAAAGCGCTCTTTGAATTGTTCGATTTTTTGTGCGTCCAAAATGCCTTATATGAAAAAAGATTTATTGAAGCGGGAGCTTCTCCAGAAAAAATCCATATCACAGGAAATCTCAAGCTCGATGATGAATATCCTCAATTAACGGCTGAAGAGGTCACCCAATGGCGGCAAAAACTAGGCATACAACCGGATCAGCTTGTTTTAACAATTGGATCAAGCCACCATCCGGAAGAACAGTTGATTCTGCAGCTTCTAAAAGAAATTTGGAAAAGCTTTCCAACTCTTAAGGTTATTTTTGTTCCGCGCCATCCCGAGCGCTTTCAGGAAGTAGGAGAGCTGTTAGAGAAGGAACGCCTGCTTTGGGTGGCTTTTACAGATATTAATCGACGGACGGGGAAGGAGCAGGCCATTCTTATTGATGCCATGGGAATGCTGAGAATGTGCTATCAATTGTCGGATATCGCAATTGTGGGGGGCAGTTTTACTTCTAAAGTGGGCGGGCATAATATTTTAGAGCCTTGCTGGTATAGCAAACCGGTTTTATTTGGACCCCACATGTATTCACAGCCCGAATTAGTGGATTTAATCAAGGAATATGATGCGGGTAAACAAGTATCGGAAGAGCAGCTTCAAGAGACGCTGTTTCATTTATTGGGAGATTCAGCGGAGCGTCAGCGGATGGGACAGAATGGATTAGAATTAATTAGAAGCTTAAAGGGATCAACCAAGCGCACCTTACACGTCATAGACCCTCTTCTTCATCAATTATCCGTTCAGGATATGGATAATAATGGTGAAGAATAAAATCAGTCTCTTCTTTCAAGAACCAATCTTAGCGGTTTTAACCGTCTAAGTCGGCTGCTTAAAAATATTTGATATATGAGCAGGTGAATATCTAAAAGGATTTACAATAAATGGAGATGTTTTTAAGGCTCTAAAAAATGTGTAAAGATGAAAAATGAAGAAAAAAACTTCTCTTTTTAATTTTTTTTATCCTTTCCACAGATACCTCAAAGCTGTAAAACTTAAAAAAAAGTGAGAAATGCGTTAAATTTCATTTGTTCTAAATATCACGCTTTGCTATAGTTATTCTTTCTTCAAGCAAACACTAACCTAGTTTGCGAGTGACGCGGGGTGGAGCAGGGGTTAGCTCGTTGGGCTCATAACCCAAAGGTCGGAGGTTCGAATCCTTCCCCCGCTATTTTTTTTATGGGGCGGTATAGCTCAGTTGGTAGAGCAACGGAATCATAATCCGTGTGTCGTCGGTTCAAGTCCGGCTGCCGCTACATCGTTTGTCTTTCACATGTTTTCATTTTAAACTACCCAATAGTTGCTTAGCTAAAATCACTTTTTAAATCTGAATTTTTTCCAGAAGACTTTTAAACCGCTCTCTTATTTCATGCACGACATGGAATTCCTTCATCCTTCAGATGCGGTTCAGCAGTTTAATATAGATAGCCAATCCCTCAGCGGAATTGTTGCCCAATATCCCCACTCTATTCAACCTTAAGATAAGGAATCAAAAAGGTAAAAGATTACTTAATCCAATGGCCTGCCATGTATTGATGCGGTGCACTAGCTAAAGAGGATTAGGTTCTTTCTGTTTATTTCCTTATCTTCCCACTTCCAAATTTCGTTAATCGCAAGCTGTTTAGAATGACTAAAAGAGTGACGCCGACATCAGCAAAAATGGCTAAAGCTAAATTAGATAGGCTTAAGAGAGCCAGGGTAATAAAGACAAGTTTCACCGCAATGGCAAATGTAATATTGGCTTTAATGGTTGATAAAGTCTTCCGGCCAAGTTCAATTAGAAAAGGGATTAACCTTAATTGATCGTTGAGAATGATCACAGATGCGGCCTCGATCGCCGTATCATTTCCAAGCGAACTCATAGAAATACCAACATTGGCCAGTGCAAGGGCCGGTGCGTCATTGATCCCATCGCCAAACATGGCTACCTTTCCATACTTTTGTAAAAGGTCTTGAACGGCTTGAGCTTTGCCTTGGGGAAGAAGGTCTGCTTTTACTTGGTCAATGCCAATTTTTTTAGCAACAGTTTGAGCGACATTTAAATGATCTCCTGTTAGTATAATGGGTTGAATGTTCAATCTTTTTAGAGTTGAAACAAATTCTTGGCTATCAGGGCGAATCTCATCTTCGAGAGCAATCATTCCTTCAACTTCTTTATGTGTGCTAACGGCAATGACGGTTTTTCCCTGGTTTTGATAAGCCTCGATTTGTTCAATAAAGGCTTGAGGGACTTTATGTTCTTCGAGAATGAATTGAAGCTTTCCGATGCAATGGTGCTCATCCTCGCAGACCATGCAATCCGCTTTTGCCCCCTTTCCAACAATACTTTCAAAATTTTGGACTTCATGAAGGGGCAAATTTTGTTTTTGGGCAGCATTGACAATGCTTTGAGCTAAAGGATGTTCAGACAATTTTTCTATGCCGGCCGCGCAGCTGAGCAGCAGTTCTTTTGAATGCCCTCCAAAAGGAACAATATCTGTCACTATAGGTTCGCCTATCGTTAAGGTGCGTGTCTTATCAATAGCCATAGCTTTAATTTGTCCAAGCGCTTCTAAATAGCGTCCGCCTTTAATAAGGGCGCCTGAAGAAGAGGCGTTTCCAATAGCGGAGAAAATGGAAACGGGCGTTGAAATGACAAGCGCGCATGGGCAGGCAATCACTAATAGGGCTAAAGCGTCTGCAAATCCTTGCGTAAAAGGGCGATTAAGAATCATCCAAGTAAAGAATATCCAAAAAATAGCTAAGAGAATAATGGCAGGAGTATAATATTGGGAAAAGCGTTCAATAAATTTCTGCGTTTCAGCTTTATGTTGGATTGCATTGAAAGTCATTTCCCGGATTTTTTCAATTGTTGAGTCCGCGAAAGGCTTTGTGACTTCTAATTCTAAAAAGCCTTGTTTATTTAAGCTTCCGGCAAAAATAAGATCGCCGGGACGTTTATCTTTTGCCAGCGGCTCGCCCGTAATGGCAGACTCATCGACAAAGGAAACTCCAGACTTAATGATACCATCCAGAGGAATCATCTGACCAGGTTTGATGAGGACAATTGTTCCGACTGAGACTGTAGAAATATCAACCGGCTGTTCTTGATCTTTGACCCATACGGTTTTAGGCATTTTATTGGCGAGAGAATCAAGAGCGGACTGACTTTTGGCGATTCCGATATCTTCCAATCTTTCTGCTAGCGTAAATAAAATAATTACAATTGTTCCTTCAGGGTATTCTCCTAGGTAGAAGGCTCCTGAAACAGCAATCAGCATCAAAAGATTGATGCTTTTAAAGTCTAGCTTCGCTAACGCCTGGAGGCCATGCCATATTGTTTGATAGCCGAATAAGAGAGTAAAGGCCAAAAAAAACGGCAGAGCGATCAAGTGTGGAAGCCGAGTCCCGCTTAACGATAAGAATTCAAAGAAGCTAATAAAAACTGCACCTATAATAAGCCAGCGGAGTTTGAGTGTTTGTTCCATCATAAATCCCTAATTCCTGTCTTGATCGTTAACAAAAAATAGCTACGTATAATCTACTTCATTTTTGCCCATTGCCATTAAGAGGGGAGTAATCAGGCCGCTTATAGCTTTTTGAGAAAAACCTTATATAAAGCGGGCAAAACGAGTAAGGTAAGTAAAGTTGCGCTAATCAGCCCTCCAATCACAACCGTTGCCAAGGGCTTTTGAACCTCCGCACCTGTGCCTGTGGCAAAAGCCATGGGAACAAAGCCCAAAGACGCAACGAGGGCCGTCATCAAGACTGGGCGGAGTCTAGTTAGGGCGCCGGTTGTAATGGCCTCTTCTGTTTCTAAGCCCTCTTTTCTTAATTGATTAATATAAGTAATTAAAACCAGTCCATTTAAAACGGCAATACCAGAAAGGGCAATAAATCCAACAGCCGCCGAAATAGAAAAAGGCATATTGCGCAGCCACAAAGACATAATTCCTCCTGTTAAAGCAAGCGGAACCCCGCTAAACACTAAAAGCGCGTAACGGGCAGAATTAAATGCAGAATAAAGAAGAAGAAAAATAAGGCCGAAGCACATAGGAACGACTATAAGCAACCGATTTCTTGCAGAGAGAAGGTTTTCAAATTGTCCGCCCCAATCTAGCCAATAACCTTCCGGGATTTTGACTTTTTGACTAATTTGCTGCTTGGCTTTCTCTACAAAAGTTCCCAAATCAGATCCTCTGACATTCGCTTGTACTGCAACAAATCGTTTGCCATTTTCGCGCTGGATTTCATTTAAGCCTTCATTGATCTCCAATTTGGCCACTTCGCTTAAAGGAACGTAAGGAAAGTGCACTTTCTTATCCCCTTCATTAGCGGCTAAAGGAATAGGCAAATTGCTTAAAGTGGTGGGATTTTCCCTTAAGGCATCTGGCAACTTGACGATAATATCAAAGCGCTTGTCTCCTTCAAAGAGTTGTCCGGCCTTTCCTCCTCCCATGGCGATACCGACCACTTCTAAAGCGTCCGAGACATTAAGCCCCAGGCGGCTGGCCGCTTCGCGGTCAATTCTAATATCCAACACTGGCAAGCCGCTGGTCTGAGCAATTTTGACGTCGGCTGATCCTGGAATGCTCTTTAAAATGTTTGCGATTTGTTCGGCCGTGCGTTGCATCTGATTAAAATCATCTCCATAAATTTTGACCGCTAAATCACTTCTAACGCCTGAGATTAATTCATTAAAACGCATTTCAATAGGCTGGGTAAATTCATAATTGTTTCCAGGAAGCGTAGAGACCGCTTTTTCAATGATGCCGATCAAGCTTTCCTTGGGAAGGTCCGGATCTGGCCACTGTTCCCTTGGTTTGAGAATAATGAACGCGTCGGAAACGTTGGGAGGCATAGGATCGGATGCCATCTCTGCAGTTCCTGTTTTAGAATAAATGTAGAGCACTTCTGGAATTTTCATTAGCGTTTTTTCAATTTCGCGCTGCATCTCGGTGGATTGGGATAAAGACGTGCTAGGGATGCGGATGGCATGCATCGCGATATCCCTTTCATCTAAAGTCGGCACAAATTCCTCTCCTAGGCGATAGAACAATAAAAAAGAAGCAATGACTGCCGCTGTAGAGGTTCCGATGGTCAACCAGGGAAATTTTAATGTTCCTTTAATTAAAGGCCTATAGAGATGCTTAGCTCCACTGACTAAAACATTTTCTTTTTCTTTGAGGCGCCCTTTGACAAAAAGGGCAATCATGGCAGGTACAAACGTCAAGGACAAAATAAAAGCGGAGATTAAAGCAAAAATGACTGTCATAGCCATGGGATGGAACATTTTACCTTCCACGCCTGACAAAGCGAGGATAGGGAAGTAAACGGTAATGATAATGGCTTGGCCAAAGACTGTAGGTTGAATCATCTCTTTGCTGGCAATCATGACCTCTTGCATACGCTCTTGAGGGTCTAAGCCGCGTCCGATAGCGTGCTGTTTTTGAGACAGTCTCCTTAAGCAGTTTTCTGTAATGATAACGGCCCCATCCACAATAAGGCCAAAGTCAATCGCCCCTAAGCTCATCAAATTGCCGCTAATTTTAGAGTGAACCATTCCAATAGCGGTCATGAGCATCGAAAGAGGAATAATCAATGCTGTAATTAAAGCCGCTCGAAAGTAACCGAGAAATGCAAATAGAATGACGATCACAAGGACCGCCCCTTCACTTAAATTTTTGGCGACTGTATGAATGGTTGCATTAACAAGCTTAGTCCGGTTGATCACGGCTTTAGCTTCAATGTCGGCCGGAAGCGTTTTATTAATTTCCTGTAGCTTTTTATCCACGTCCTGGGCGACAGTGCGGCTATTGGCTCCAATGAGCATTAGGGCTGTTCCAACGACCGCTTCATGGCCGTTATGTGTCGCGCTGCCGGTTCGCATCTCTTTTCCAATGCCGACATCTGCAATGTCGCGAATGCGAATGGGAATTCCATCGCGAGCGGCGACTACAATGCTCTCAATTTGGCGAGGGGAATCTAGACGTTCATCCGATTTAACAAGCAAGGATTCGCCTCTCTTTTCAATATAGCCGGGACCAATGCTGATATTATTTTTGCGCACCGCTTGAATCATTTCATCAAAGCTAAGGCCAAGAGCGATCATTCGCTCTATATTGGGTTCAATGTGATATTGGCGGACATAGCCGCCAATCGAATCGACACCGGCCAGTCCTTGAATGCCTTTTAATTGAGGCTTTACAATCCAATCTTGCACTGTCCTAAGATATGAGGCTTTTTCAACATCCGTTTTTAGGACCTGTCCCTCGGGGGTTAAATACGACCCATCAGATTGCCAACCAGGCATGCCATCTTTAATTCTAGCTCCTTTCCCGTTAGGGGATTTAAAGTCCACCGTCCACATGTAAATCTCGCCAAGGCCTGTCGAAATCGGACCCATGCGCGGTTCTGCCCCTTCCGGTAAATTTTCTTTGACTTCGCTTAGGCGTTCATTAATTTGTTGGCGAGCAAAGTAAATATTGACGTCGTCATCAAAAATGGCGGTCACTTGAGAAAAGCCGTTCCTTGAAAGAGAACGGGTCATTTGGAGTCCTGGAATTCCGGCAAGCGCAGTTTCAATAATGTAGGTGACTTGTTTTTCGACTTGTAAGGGAGAAAGTCCGGCTAAAACAGTATTGATTTGCACTTGATTATTGGTAATATCGGGAACGGCATCAATGGGCAGGCGGATAAAGGAATAAATTCCATAAGCAGCGATAATTAGAGTAAAAAGTAAAATTCCGAAGGGATGCTGGACAGAAAATTTTAAAATTTTTTCAATCATAATTAATGCTCATCTTCAGCGCTGCTTTTCTCAAGTTCCGCTTTAAGTAAAAATGTTTTATCCGCCACATATTGTTCGCCAGGCTTTAGGCCGGAAACGATTTCAATATTTTCATTATCGCTTCTGCCGAGCTTCACAAAGCGCCTCTCCAGCCCATTAGGCGTGGAAACAAAAACAAAATCTTTGCCATCGCTATTTTGAACAGCCTCTTTAGGTATCACAAGCGGAAAAGTCGCTTCTTCAGTGGCAATAGTGACGTTAACAAAAACGCCCGGCCTCCAGATGCCCTGTGGATTATCTAGTTCTGCGATGGCTTTCGCTGTAATTGTCTCCTCGGCAATAATAGGGCTAACGTAGATGAGCCTGGCTTGGGCGCCCTTGTTCTCAATGGGGATCATCACGTCCACTAATTGTCCTTCTTTCACGCGGTACAAGTCTTTTGGATAAATTCCTATTTCGACCCATACTGTGCTTAAATCTGCCACCTCGTAAATGGTTGTGGTGTTTTTAACAAATTCCCCTTTAGTTATATGGCGCATAATGACGGTTCCGTCGATCGGCGAGCGAATCTGATAAGTGCGAAGGTCGGGGTCTGCCTGATCTGTTAAGTGTTGGATTTCTTCATCGCTTAATCCATCAGCGCGCAGTTTTTGACGAGCGAGCTGCACATTGATCATTGATTCTTCATAGACATTTTTAGCGTTGAGATAGTCTTGTTCGGCCGATACTTTTTCTTTGTATAACCTCTCTTCTCGTTCCAAAGCAGAAATCGCAAGCCTTTGTTTGCTTAAAGCGGCCAAGTAGGAGGCTTTAACATCTGCTATATCGCGGCTTTCTAAAATGGCCATGACATCGCCTGCTTTTACAAAGTTGCCAATATTTTTATTGGCTTCTCTTGCAACGCCTGAAACTTTGGGAATGATATGAGCTAAATGGTCTGGTTGAAGAATAATTTTACCGCGAGTAGATAGTGTAAAGAGAAGCTTGCCAGGGCCGGCGGGTTTAAATATAAGCCTCATTTTTTGAATTTGATCTTCGGATAATTCCACAATATTTTCATCGTGGTGAGGGTCTTCTTCACTTTGCTTCTGTTCTTTTTCCTCTTCCGCCTCTGCAATCTCTTTTGGCGGTTGAGATTGCATGAATCCGCCTAATTGAGAATTCATGTCTTCCCAATAAAGACTGATCACAGAAGCAAGCGCTGCCCCGAATAAAATGGCAAATCCATAAGAAAAGATTTTCTTCATAACTTCAATCCGTTTGACTGTTTAAATAGTCAATATCTGCTCGGCTTGTGTGATAATTGACTAGGGCTTGAATATATCTTTCTCGCACCTCAAATAAGGTCCGCTGGGCATCTAAAACATCCAAATATTCAAACTTTCCCTCTTGGTAGCCTTTTTGTGCCAATTCAAATGCTTGAGTGGCGTAGGGCAGGGAAATATTTTTAATGCGCTCAGCTTCTTCATAAGCCTGGAGCAATTTTTCGTAAGAAATCGCAAGTTTTGATTCTAAAATAAGCCAGATCAGCCTGCCTTGATCGCCTGTTTTGAGCATGTCAAAGTAGGCATTCCCAATGTTTCCTTGATTGCGGTTAAAAAGGGGAATCGGAATAGAAACCCCAGCGATCATCCCTTGATTATTCTCTTCATAGTTGGCTTTGTAACCCACTTGCAAAGTGACATCCGGAATGCGGTTAGCTTTTTCTAATAACCAGTTTTTATTGGCGCTTGAATAGTTATAAAGTGCTTGTACGACCTCCGCTTGGTTGCAAAGATCGGCTAAGCACTGCTCAAGGGGAATAGGGGCTGTGATTTCAAAGAGAGGAAAGAGGGCTTGCTCAAAGTCTGGGCAGGGATTAGACCAAAGAAGAGAGAGGCGTCTTTTGGCATTGTTCCCTTCCGCTTTCGCTCTATCAACAGCAACAAGGGCAGTCGAATAAGCAACCTCTGCTTTATTTTGTTGGATAGGGGAAACTTTGCCCGCTTCGACTTTTTTAGTGGCGATCCGTAAAATTTCCTTGGCAGCTTCTGCCTGATCAGTCGCTAGTTTCAATAACTCCTGCGTTGCCACGACATTAATAAATGCCCGATGCAGACGGTTGAGCACGACTAATTTGGAAATATCATATCCGACAAGCGAAGCATAATATTGGTAAGATGCCGCTTGTGTACGAAGATGCCTTTTGCCTGCCGTTTCAAAAAGTTGCGAGTAAAAATAGCGCTCCTCTCGATTTTTCCATCCTCTCCACTTATTATTTCCTGCAAAATCTTCAATTTCATAGTTAAAGCTGGGATTGGGATAAAGGCGTGCTTGCTTGACTTGATAGCGCCTGGAAGCTGCTTCTTTACTTGCCATATGTAGACTAAGGGATTGCGTTAAAGCCCGATAGACAGCAGTGTCAAGATCTAGATCCTTTATCGGTGCTTGTTCCATTTTAACACAAAAGTCATGTGCATGAATGACAGCAAAAGAAAAAGAAAAGAAGAGAAAAAGAAGCCGCATATCTTAGAAAATCCAATGATCATTAAAGCTTATGTAGTCGCTACCTAGTGGAAAGTCGCTAGATTAAATTCTAATTTTTTTTAACACATACCGGAATAATTAAATAGGTAGGATTAAGAAATTTTGGCCTCTTCATTTGAATAGAAAACGCCCCTATCTTTTATAATGATTTATGAGGCGCTTTCTTGACCTAAAAAAATCCACGTGTTGCAATTTCATAGGGGCTTTCCAATCTAACCAGTTGAAATGTTCTAGAAGGGAGGGGTAAAATCTTTTAGAGGGATATTAAAGCTTTATAGGAGGAAAAACGTGTCAACGACGGAGCTTAGCGTTCAAATATGCACTACACCACAGGAAAAAGAAACCGCTCAGCGGTTCAGGCAAAGGCATTTCTTTGATAGGTTAGCAAGCAAAGATCCCTATGCATGGACTTTCAATCAGGAAGGGCATGCTCATCTTATGCTTTATAAGAAAGGGCGAATGATCGGCTATGCCCACCTTCAATATTGGCCAGGCTATAGAGCGGCTCTGCGCATGATTGTGATAGACGAAAAAGAGCGTAAGCGCGGTTATGGCTCGTCTTTGCTAAAATCCTGCGAGCAAAAGCTCAAAGAAGAAAGAATCAAAATCCTTCAGACAGAAGCAGCTCCTGACGCGATCGAATTTTATCGGAGCTTAGGATATACTGAAATGCCGTTCGACGATCCAGAAAAGCATCCGTCTGACGAGAGAGACATTCCCTTGGGAAAAAAATTATAAACGAAGTTGTCGCTGATATCGATTGCCTATGGATTATAGGCTCGCGTTTTAAATTTATTTAACCAATTAAAAATTATTAAAGGTTTCTTCTTAAACGCTGCAAAAGAGAGTAAAGATGCATAAAAAACGGCCGCTTATTTCCATTTACATAGCAACAAGCATTGATGGCTATATTGCACGTAAAGACGATAGCCTTGATTGGCTTGATCGGGTGGGCGGCTTTAATGAGGATTATGGTTTTCAGAAACTGCTTGATAGCATAGATGCGGTAATTCTAGGGCGCAAGACCTACGAGATAGCGGCCAGTGTCCCTGATTGGCCCTATAAAGGGAAAAAAATAGTTGTTCTAAGTAAAAGCCTAAAAACTGTGAGGGAAGAGGCGGAGCTCTTTCAAGGAGATTTGACTCAATTAGTCTCTCACCTTGATTCAGATGGAATCAAACATGTTTGGATCGATGGCGGATTGACAATTTCGCAATTTCTAAATTTGCAAATGGTGGATTTTATGACTCTGTCTGTGATCCCCGTGTTGCTTGGGGAGGGAATACCTCTGTTCAATTCCATAGCGAAGGAACTCTCATGCCGTTTAGTTTCCTCCCAATCTTATCCAAGCGGATTAGTTCAATTGCACTATGAAATAGTAAAATAACTCCAAATACAGGTTATTAACCATTCTTAATTTTACGCATTAATTGTCTATAGGGTATGGAAAAAATAAAATAGGCAAAAAAATGTTCTTGCTTAGGGCGTGTTGCCAATCAACCACTGAATGGCTAGGATTTGAAGTTGTGTTCCTAGAGAAAATTAAATAGGGTATATTGCCTGTTGGCAATATACCCTAGGCAAAGAAATTAAGATTTCTTAAAAAATAGATCTGGATCAGAAGGGGAAATAAGAGGCCGGACGACTAGATCAGCGCTGTTTAAACTAATAGGCATTGCTTTTAATCTAGCTTCTTTTTCGCTCGAGCAAGCCTTACAGGCCTTTTCTAATTTAAGAAGCGAAGTCAGCTTTTGTATAGCCTGTTGTTCTTCATCTTTTCCTGTCGCCCTGTCTTCTTTTGCCTGTCCGGACTCTAAATTTCTTTTAGCGTTAATTAAAAAGACGCAATAGGCTTTAAAGGAAGAAATCTGTTTGGTTGTCGCCTCTAACTCTTTTATCTCTGCTCCTAAGAAATTCTTATCAGTGAAAGGAGAAATAATCGTCACTTTTTTGTTATTTAAATTGCCCTTTGGAGGTTCGATATTTGTTAAATGGCGATTAATCCGGCACTCGAAGGCTGCAAAATCAACAGAAAGAGAAAGGAAGGCTGATTTGATAAAAAAAGGAGTCGCAATGATGTTGAATTGTTTGCAAGTGAATAGGCAAGCCTTTAAATCCCTTAGTCCAAGAAATCCAAACAGATGCTTCTGCAAATCTAAGGGAAAAATAGCTAAGAATAAAGAGGTTGTTTGCGCTTGTATGGGCGATAAGCCGGTACGGGGAGACAAAAGAGCTTCTTGGATCTCTTCTTCACTGAGCACGTTATAGTTAAGGTAAGCTTTATCGCAAAATGACTGTTGCTGTCGAAGCTGATCATCCAAAATTCCATAAAAAGCGAAAGCTGAGTTCATCGGATTGACTTGCATGATTTTCCTCCAGAATAAAATTGTTGGCTATGCATAATAACAAATGTTTTGTTTAATTAGAATTAATATTTTTTATCTTTGTTTGAAATGAAAAGAAATAATTATTTAAATTATCTAGTTTGTTTTTTTTATTATTCGCATGCCTGCTGGCGCAACATGCGCGTCCCTTCCTCATGTTCGGGTAGAATGTTTCCCTTTTCGATTGCAATCGGATTTAATAAATTCTTTTTTATAAATAGGTAAATGTTTATTTTAAGATTGAGTTGCTAAAATGGCTTAAAAAGGAGGTTCTTATGGCTAATCAATCAAAAGATCCTGTTTGTGGAATGCAAGTCGATCCCAATCAGACGCAATATAAGACTGATTACCAAGGTAAGCACTATGCGTTTTGCTGTCAGCAATGCTTAGCTAAATTTAAACAGAATCCCACCCAATATAGTCACAAATAGGTATGGCAGACGAGCAAGTAGATGTGGTTTGCGGGATGTCTGTCAATCCCGAACAGACAGCTTATAAAACGATCTACCAGAATCGTCAATATGCATTTTGCAGTCAGCACTGCCTTGATCGCTTTAAAAATAATCCGGATCAATATTTAGATCCGGATGTAAAAAAAGCGCTTCCAAGGGGAGCTATTGAATATACCTGTCCCATGCATCCCGAAATCGTTCAAGACCATCCTGGAAATTGCCCTATTTGCGGAATGGCTTTGGAGCCTAAAACAGTGGTGAGCGAGGAAGATCTATCTGAATACAACGCGATGCGGTTGAGATTTTGGATAGGGCTCATTCTGTCTATCCCTGTCCTTGTGTTGGCGATGGGAGAGCTAATCCCTGCTTTAAGACCGCTTACAGAATCGAATTTGTCCCGCTGGCTGCAATTTCTTTTAAGCACTCCTGTCGTTCTATGGGCCGGCTGGCCTTTTTTTGTAAGGGGATGGCAATCTCTCGTCAACCGCCATCTCAATATGTTCAGCTTGATTTCATTGGGAATAGGAATTGCCTATCTTTATAGTTTGGTCGCTTTTTTCTTTCCGGGCTTTTTCCCCCTTTCTTTTGTCCATCGAGGCCAAGTTCCTCTCTATTTTGAAACGGCCTCCGTTATTACAGTTTTGGTGCTGCTCGGTCAAGTGCTAGAGCTGAAGGCTAGAAGCCACACAAGCCGAGCGCTAAAAGCATTGCTGGGAAGGGCGGCTAAATCTGCCCGACGGGTGAAGGATGGAGAAGAGCAAGAAATTCCAATCGATCAAGTTGGTGTAGGAGATATTCTGCGCGTGCGTCCAGGCGATCAAATTCCGGTTGATGGCAAGGTCATAGAAGGGCAAAGCTCCATTGATGAGTCCATGATTACAGGCGAGCCCATTCCTGTAGAAAAAGGAAGCGGCAGCTCGGTTGTAGGCGGGACAATCAATCAGACTGGAAGTTTTCTCATGCGAGCCGAAAAAGTCGGTAGTGAAACATTATTGTCGCGCATTGTTCAAATGGTGGCAGAAGCCCAGCGCAGCCGCGCGCCCATTCAGAGCTTGGCCGATAAAGTCTCCGGCTATTTTGTGCCGGCTGTTGTCTTAGTGGCTATTCTTACTTTTATCATATGGACCTGGATAGGGCCTGAACCTTCTTTTGTTTATGGGCTCGTCAATGCCGTCTCTGTTCTCATTATTGCTTGTCCTTGCGCGCTGGGGCTTGCCACGCCTATGTCCATTATGGTTGGCATGGGACGAGGAGCAGAGGCCGGCGTGCTTATCAAAAATGCAGAAGCTTTGGAAAAATTGGAAAAAGTCAACACGCTTATAATTGATAAAACAGGGACATTAACTGAGGGAAAGCCCCAGATCAATCAAGTGATTTCCAAGAAACCGGGACAAGAAAATGAAATCCTGCGCTTGGCTGCAGCAATTGAGCAAAATAGCGAGCATCCGCTTGCCGTTTCGGTTGTCCAGGGAGCCAAGCAGCGATCATTGGACGTGCCAAAAGTCGAGAACTTTCAGTCTTTCCCTGGCGGAGGAATCAGCGGGCGGGCCGATCAGCATGACATTTTAGTTGGCAAATTCGCCTTTTTAAAAGAGAGGAATGTGAGAGGGCTGGAAACTCTTCAACAGAGCGCTAATCAATTGCAGGCTCAGGCTTTGACAATGATTTTGGTCGCTATTGATGGGCAAGCAGAAGGCGTGATTGCAGTCAATGACCCTATTAAGCAGTCGACGCCTTCTGCCGTTAAAGAATTGCATAGGCTTGGACAAAAAATTACCATGCTTTCGGGCGATAATGAGCAAAACGCACAAGCGGTAGCCAAAGCCCTAGGCATTGATCAGGTGCATGCAAATGTCGCTCCGGCCGATAAACAGGCTTTTGTCCAGCAAGAAAAAGGAAAAAATGGATTAGTCGCCATGGCCGGCGATGGCATTAACGATGCGCCTGCTTTAGCGGCCGCTGATGTGGGCATCGCAATGGGAACGGGAACTGATGTGGCAATGGAAAGCGCAGAAGTGACCCTTGTAAAAGGGGATTTAATGGGGATTGTACGCGCTATTCATTTGAGCCGAGCAATGATGGCCAATATCCGCCAGAATCTATTCTTAGCCTTTATTTATAATATTTTGGGAATACCCATTGCTGCAGGCCTCCTTTATCCGTTTACCGGCTTGCTGCTTAATCCCATGATCGCAGCCCTGGCAATGAGCTTAAGTTCCGTTTCCGTGATAGGAAATGCACTCAGATTGCGCAAAGCGCCATTATAAATTCAAGTTATGCCTGGTTTGTCATTGGCTGATTGATCGTTCATCTTAATGTTAAATAAAATAGCTAAATCAGTTTCTCTGCAAAGTGCTTAAGCGCTTTTATCATTTGATTTTCTAATTCTCGATAGATTTTCTCTAAGTGGTCTAAGACTTTTTGGGGAATAAGAACGCAATAGCGCCTCTTGTTAAAAAAAATTCGCGTTTCTTCGAGAGTCGGGTCTTTCTCATTTAAAGGATTGGGGAAATGGTGCAGCCCTGCGATAATATAATATTTCCGGGCAGGAAATTGATTAATAGTTTTAAACAAGGACTTCTGTCTGGCTTGAAATGTCTTTTCCGTATTCTCGAGATTTTTTCTCTCTATTTTATATCCAATTACATATAGCGCTTCTTTCAGGCTGGAATATAGCCAAGATAGGTTCTCAGGAGTTAAGAATTTATCGGGATATTTTCTTGTAATGAAGTATAAGTGTTTCAGGCTTTTACTTTGCCAACGTTTTGCAAAATTTTTAAGTTCTTCTTGCTGGCAGAAAGAAATAAGGCTTTTATCATTAAAGCTTTTATCCAAAGCAGCTAGGTAATTTTTAATAAAGCCTTCCTCTTTCTCGTGGCAATTATATTGTTCTTCAAATAAGGCCGTGTCATCCCATCCCCGCGTACAAGTCGTTAAAATGACTTTTTTTATTTGGGGGTTTGTGCTTTCTCTTGCCTGCTTCCCTGCTGGGAAGCCTTCAAGAAGAATGAGATCTTGCGGCGTGCTAACTTGTTCTAGGAATTCCCATTCTTGCTTCTCAACGCTTGCCATTTTATGGATATCGCTAAAACAACATAATTGCGCTTCACCAAAAGAAGAATTGCCCCAAGTTTTATACGGATAGCCATGGAGGGTTAAACTAGGCATGCTTTGCATGCAACGGATCGCGCTTTGCTTTGTTTTGATCTTCTCTAGTTCTTCTGTCAGATACTCTTTAGGGTGGATAAAGTCCGGTTCAGCCATATTGATAAATGACATATTCCTATCCTTTAGGTCATCCATTGTTAGATTCGATAAGCCGAACTGTCTGTAAACAAGGTTAATTTAAATGATAATTATCTCCGTATAAACTAGGGGCAGGCTCGATGCGAATATTTGCTTGAGAAAGAAATTGTAATTGCTGCAATAGCAGTTGATGCACTCTTTCGGCAATTTGGTGCCCTTCTTTTATAGGAAGCGCTCCGTTTATTGTAAGGGTCATCTCCGCGTAAAGATAGTGTCCCAACCATCGCAAACGCACATTCTTGACCTCTTTTACTCCTTTTACTTGATTGGCAATCTGTATGATTTGATCGACTAAATGCGGGTCGACTCCATCTAACAGACGCGTCATGACGGCGATAGAAGACTCCCAAACAATTTTAAAAATAATGGCTGTCATAATCAGCCCAATAATCGGATCTGCCAAAGGATAGCCTAGCCAAATTCCAATTACGCTAAAGACGACGCCTAAACTGACAATGCCATCCGTTCTTGCATGATAGCCATCTGCAATAAGGGCGGCGCTGCCGATCTCTTTTCCAACCTTAATACGAAAAATTGCCACCAATTCATTGCCGATAAAGCCGATAAGTGACGCTAGTATAACAGCGTCTAGATGTACAACTTGTCGAGGAAAAAAGAATCTTTCGATAGAGGCATAGCCAGCGAAAAGCCCGCTAATCAGAATGGTTAGGACAACAAAAACTCCAGCTAAATCCTCTAAGCGTCCATAGCCATAAGTAAAGCGTTTAGTTGGCTTTCTTTGACCGATCATAAAGGCTAATCCAATGGGGACGGCTGTGAAGGCATCTCCAAAATTATGAATCGTATCGCCTAGAAGGGCGACGCTTCCGGAAAGGGAAACAAAGAAGGCTTGGATGATCGCTGTAAGCAATAAGGCTCCAAAAGACCATTTAACAGCCCATAACCCCCTTTGCGTGACTAAAATACTGGGATCGATCACTCCATGTGTATGTTCATGCGGATGGTTAGGCATTGATCACTCCACGGTCGCTTTGAGGGGCTATATCTCCATTCATGAGACGCTAGCTTAAACTCATTTAATCTATAGATTCTTAAATGAAAGAGGCTGAACCAAATTCCCTGGGTTAAATTAGCGCAGGCTATAATAAGCTGTGCAGGCTTCTGTATATTGGACACCAAGAGAGGCCGTGCCATTATGGCCTTCTTCGATGCACTTTTTGCAGCATGCTGCACAAACGCTCATGCATTCCATCATGGCATGCCTATGGCGCGTATTATAGTTTTCTCGTGTCTTTGCCTTGCAAGCTGATTCATAAAGTTCCCTTATGTGTTTAGTTTATTTATGATTTTCACCTTGCTTCATCATGTTTTGCTGCTGCATCATTTGCATTTGAGATCGGCAGGAAAATTGATTGGCAGCCTTGAGAACTAAAGCTTTCTGCTGAGGATTGAGTTGCTGGTAGATGGCTTTATCTTGATCGGTAAAAGAAGAAATCATTTCCTCTTCTGTAATATTTTCCATCATTTGCTTCATCATTCCCATCATAGGATCGCCTTGTGTGGGATTCTCTAGCGCTTGGTTGCTCATTGGATGAGCATATATCTGATCGACAAGGAAAATTGCTGAAAAAAAGACGGGAATAAAAAGCTTCATATTTTTTTTCTTTGGCTTAGTATTAATTTTAATTGCGACAGGCTAATAGTTGTCATGATGCATATGGGGGTTATCTGACATTCCTTGCTTATCTATTCTATTTAAATGTTCATTCATATGCATATGGCGATATTCCATACTGTCTTCAGGCCTGCTCTGCATCCAATTGATTGGCTTTTGGTTGAATGAGGAGGCACTATTTTCTTCTTGGCCGAGCCAACTTACCTTGCTCATATCCCTAATGGGGACATTTTGTCCATTTCTTTTATTTGCCCGGGAGAGGTCGAAATGGCATTCCAAAAATTCTTCATCTTTACTATCAATCAGTTGAGCCCCTGTTCCTGGAGGGTGTTGATACCAACCTGGATCGGCATACCTCTCCAGATTCTCCCTTACTTTAAAAAGCGTGAACATGCCTCCTAGTTCGATAACGCCGAAAGGACCTGGATTGCCAATAGGGGAAAGGTTGGCGGGCAATTTAATGGGCATGCTCATTTTATTCTGATCCGTTCCGTACATTTCAAACATTTCGCCCATTCCGTTGATGCTCATCAATCCCATAAAATCAGGAAAATAGGAGCGAATCTTTTCTTCAATGGACGCTTTGTTAATGCCTATCAAATTTGGCAAATCATGGCGCATTTGATTCATGACATGATGAGACTTATGGCAGTGAAAAGCCCAGTCACCAGGATTGTCGGCAATGAATTCAATATCTCGCGTTTCACCCGGTGCGACGTTCACAGTGTTTTCTGTATATTGGGCTGATGGGGGAATGCGCTGGGCTCCTCGCCTGGTGACGACGAATTCGTGACCATGCAAGTGGATGGGGTGGCTATTCATCATGACATTGGCTAAGCGAATGCGGACACGGTCTCCTTTTTTAGCGACAAGCGGCTCAATTTGAGGATAGAGGACACTATTGAAAGTAAAAATGTTAAAATCAAGCATTTCAAAAGGCAGAGGCGTTTGGGTTCCCATGGGAATGCGCCATTCATGCAGAAAAATGGCAAAGTCGCGGTCGATAGGAAAATCTTCTGCCTTTTTTGGATGAATAATAAAAAATCCCATCATGCCAAGGGCGATTTGCGTCATCTCATCTGAGTGGGGATGGTACATAAATGTGCCGTTTTGCTTGAGAGTAAACTCATACTTGAATGTTTCACCCGGTTGAATCGATCCCTGAGTCAAGCCTGATACGCCGTCCATGCCGTTAGGAAGAAGGATGCCATGCCAATGTACAGAAGTGGGTTCATTCAGTTTATTGGTAACGTAAATTCTTACACGCTCTCCTTCAACGGCTTCAATAGTTGGACCAGGGCTTGAGCCGTTATATCCCCAGCAATTGACCCAAAATCCGGGAGCAAATTCTCTTGTGATAGGTTCTGCAATCAAGTGGAAAACTTTGACTTGCCCATCCATTTTCCAAGGAAGCGAGCCTGCATTGGGAGTAATGATCGATGGATATTTTGAAACTCCTTTTAGCAGAGTTGGCTTGCCTTCTTTTTGGCAACTCGTTTGGTGTTGATCTGCTATCGATTGGCTGTTTGGCATAGGCATAGAGGATGGAATAGAAGAGACATGATGGAGGGACATTGGCATATGGCTGCTTGATTCGTGCTCGTTTTGAGCAGATAAAACAGCAAACAATAAGCTTATGGCGCTCGTGCAGAATCGTTTCATTCTTCCTTCCCTCCTTCTTCGCAACAGTCGTTTTGATAGGCGGGACCAATTAAATACAATTTGCCGCCGATGGCTTTATCTAATTTTACTCTTGCAATCCAATAATCCCGCAAAGCTAAAAGATAATTGAGATAGGCTTGAAGCTGATTGCGCTTGTTATCTAAAAGCTCAAATACTCCCACTCCCATGACATTGTATAATTCTTCGGTTGAATGGACGATTTGTGCTTGGTTAGGCAAAATCTTGCCTGCATATAAGCTCACTTGATTGCGTGAGACGAGTAAAAGTTCTCTTGCTTCACGAACTTGGGCATAAGTATCGATTTCCAGAGCCGCTAAGCGATCCACTGCTTGCCTAAACTGGGCAAAGAGGCGATGCCTGTCTGCTTGTCCGAAATTGAATAAGGGAAGGCTGGCGGAAAACTGTGGACCTGTGACGCGTATGCCGTCCGCATCTCTTTCTGAGGAGAAGCCGGCCTGCAAGCCTGTAAAAGTCCACCATTGGACGGTCGGGAAAAACCTCGCCAGGCGCTCAACATTCCAGCGGGCTGCTTGAATATCCAGCCGTTCATAAAAGGCGATAGATTCTAAACAATCGAGATTGGGCTCTGAAGAAGGTATATAAGGCAATTCATTTTCTACCGTCCAACAGACCTTACCACTTGCAAGGCCCATTAGGGAATTGAGCTTTTCTTTTAGCTGAATAAGCGCTCTTTCCGCGTCAGCTAGCTCGACTGTCTTTTCAAGATACTGCGCTGTCCGCAACTGTAAGTCTAATTTGTAAATCGTGCCCACTTGAATCTGAGCCAACGCGATTTGATTGGCAATATCGGCCAGCTCAATCATCATCTTTAGAAGATCTCTTCTTTGATAGGCCGCCACCAGGGCGTAGTAGGTTTCCTCTACTTCAAAGGATAAATCAAGAATCTTGCTGCTTGTTTCGTAGAGCGTTTGCTGTAATTCAGCCGAGGCAAGGCGTCTTTTTAAAGGGATGAGAAAAACATCTAGAAAATTCTGCATGACAGAGATTTCAGCATCAATTTTTGCTCTTTTTGCATCAGGATAGCGCATGAATCCTTCAAAAACAGGATTGGATAAAAGGCCCGCTTCAATTAAATCGGCCTGTGCGATTCCAATCTCTTCAAAAGCTTCTTGTAAACGGGGATTATTCAATAGCGCTACTTGGACAGCTTGATCAACGCTAAGCGTTTGACTGACTGCATTTTGAATGAATTCAGCGATAGCTGGATCTTGATGGCAAGCCTTTTGCCAGCAGGTATTTTTTGCGATTCTATCTTGAACTAAACCTGAGACGTATTCCTCATTTTGCTGAGGAAGTCTTGTGCAATTCGATAATAAGGCGGCAAGAAGGACCGCTGCGCTTAATTTCTGCCATTTATTCATTTTGCCTGCCTAATTGAAATCATATAAGGCCCTCCATTCTCTTTATGTTAAAAATGAAATTTTTTGTGTAAAAAAATCTTGAAAATATGAGGGTGGATTTATACTTTGCAGATAAAGCGTTTTGTCGCATTCGTCTAATGGGAGGTCTTTATGTTAGTAGAGGTCTTTGAGACAACCGTGCAAAAAACTTATTCATGGTTGCGCGATTTAATGGAAATTCTGGATTGGAATGATGAGCATAAAGCTTATTTGGCTTTAAGGGGTACACTGCATGCTTTGCGGGATCGGTTAACCGTCAATGTATCCGTTAAATTAAGTGCCCAGCTGCCTATGTTGGTTAGGGGATTTTATTTTGAGGGATGGGTGCCCGCCACCACTCCAGTGAAAGTCAAAACGGCAGAAGAGTTTTTTGGGTTGGCCTCTTTTCATTTTAATAGCTTGGAATTAGGACAAGAGAACAGTGAAGTCATCGTACGAGCCGTCTTTCTTCTTCTTAGTCAACATATTTCTGTAGGGGAGATCAATCGCCTCAAACAAGCCCTTCCCGTTTCCATTGCAGAGCTATGGCCCTCTTCAGAATATAAGGAAGGGCAAGAAGTACTGCGGAAAGAAGCCAAGCATGCGTATAGGCATCGATAAATTGCCGTCAACACTTTGCTCTTTCATGAAGCTGTCCATTAGGGCATGCAAAAGGTGTTTACTCAAGTATTTAAAGAGTTTGAGTGAAAATAAATTTTTAATTTTATGCTAGACAAGGAGACTGGCTTCATGTAAAAGTAATTAGACCCAGGTTTAGAAAGTCGCTCTCATTAATTGGCTGTCATTTTTCAAGTAATTTTATGAAAGATAAAGAATTTCAATTCAAGCTCTCGGTGATTCTTTCAGCCGTTGTCATGCTGGTGTCAACCGCTTTGGTCCTTATTTACAGCGACAAAATCGCCATGCTAAATCCAAAAGGACTCATTGCTCTCAAAGAGCGCGATCTTATTTTCATTTCAATCGGATTAATGCTCCTTGTTGTCATTCCCGTGCTGTTGATGACGCCTTTTTTTGCCTGGCTTTACAGAGCAAGTAAAAAGCATAATAAATATGAGCCTAATTGGGATTATAGTTTTATTGCCGAGGCCGTTTGGTGGGGAGTGCCATGCATTATTATTTTCATCATTGCCATCATTACTTGGAAAACGAGCCATGAACTGGATCCCTTCCGCCCTATCGAATCGGATAAAAAAACATTAACCATACAAGTTGTCGCTTTGCAGTGGAAATGGCTTTTTCTCTATCCCGAGCAAAATATTGCAACCGTTAATTTTTTGCAGATCCCGGAGAAGACTCCCATTAAATTTGAAATCACGGCTGATGCTCCCATGAATTCTTTTTGGATTCCTCAGCTCAGCGGTCAAGTGTATGCCATGCCGGGCATGAGAACCTTATTGCATTTAATCGCGGATGAACCTGGCGAATACAGGGGATCTTCAGCGAACTTAAGCGGAGAAGGATTTTCCGGCATGTGGTTCACCACGCATGCCTCTTCAGAAGCCGATTTTGAGCGATGGGTGCATTCCATGCAGCAGTCGGCAGATAAACTAGATCAAAAAGGCTACGATCAGCTGGCTAAGCCCAGCAAGAACAATCCCCGTTCTTCTTTTATATTGGCTGATAAGGGGCTGTTTGATCAAATTATGATGAAATATATGATGCCAATGCCTTCTAAGTAGAGAAAAAAACTATGTTTGGAAAATTAACTGAACAAGCTTTCATACATAATGCGATCGAAGACTTTGTCGGAATGGGCATTATTGCCGTTTCCATTCTTCTTATCGTGATTACGACTTATTTTAAACGTTGGAAATGGCTTTGGCATGAATGGATCACGACAGTGGATCCAAAAAGAATTGGAATCATGTATCTCGTGGTCGTTCTCCTCATGCTTTTTAAGGGAGTCACAGAGGCTTCAATGATGCGTGTCCAGCAGGCTATCTCTACTGGGGATTCACATGGCTTTTTAGCGGCTGATCATTTTCAGCAGATTTTTTCCGCTCATGGGACCACTATGATCTTTTTTGTCGCCATGGGAGTTTTTTTTGGGCTCATGAATTTAATTATTCCCTTGCAAATTGGGGCGCGCGACGTTGCTTTTCCTTTTTTAAATTCAGTCAGCTTTTGGTTATTTGCAGTTGGAGCGATGCTCCTCAACATATCCATGCTTGTGGGAAAGTTTTCTGAGACGGGCTGGCTGGCTTATCCACCGCTATCTGGATTGCAATTTAGCCCGGGAGAGGGGGTGGATTATTGGATATGGATTGTACAAATTTCAGGGATTGGAAGCCTGCTAGCAGGGATTAATTTCCTTGTGACCATTCTTAAGATGCGCTGTCCAGGCATGACGTTAATGAAAATGCCTTTATTTGTATGGACATCCCTAGGCAGCTTAATCCTCGTTCTTTTTGCTTTTCCCATTCTGACTGCTACGCTCTTTATGCTATCGTTCGATCGCATCCTTGGCATGCATTTTTTCACTGCAGATGGGGGTGGGAACTTCATGATGTATATCAATCTTATTTGGGCTTGGGGGCATCCTGAAGTCTATATTCTCATTCTGCCTATCTTCGGCATCTATTCCGAAGTCGTGGCCACCTTTTCGGAAAAACGCTTGTTTGGTTATACAGCCATGGTCTGGGCGACAATGGCCATTGCTTTTTATTCTTATATTGTCTGGGTGCACCATTTCTTTACTATGGGAGCCGGTCCAAACATCAATGCGTTCTTTGGGATTATGACGGCCATTATTGCCATTCCAACAGGCGTGAAGATTTTTAATTGGCTGTTTACCATGTACCGCGGGCGCGTGCATTTTACGACTCCCATGCTTTGGTTTTTTGCCTTTCTCTTCTCTTTTAGTATCGGAGGAATAGCAGGCGTTTTGCTCTCGATTCCCGCCGCGGATTTCCAAGTGCATAATAGCTTGTTTTTAATTGCCCACTTCCATGCCATGGTTATTGGCGGCGTTTTATTTGGCTTTTTTTCCGGCTATTCTTATTGGTTTCCCAAGGTTACGGGGTTCAAGCTCAATGAGACGCTGGGACATTATGCCTTTTGGTTTTGGTTTATCGGCTATCTGATTGCTTTTATGCCGCTATATGTGTTGGGATTTATGGGAGCGACAAGACGACTAGACCATTATGAACTAGATACAGGATGGCAGCCTCTTTTTATTACTGTCGCCACTGGAGTGATTTTTATTATTCTGGGAATCCTCTTTCAGAACATTCAATTGTTCTATAGCATTTGGAAGCGCAAAGAGTATAAAGATGTCACAGGCGATCCATGGAATGGTAGAACATTAGAGTGGTCGATTCCTTCCCCTCCACCTATTTATAATTTTGCCCTGATTCCCCAAGTAGAAGAGCGCGACTCATTTTGGGCGACCAAATTGGTCAGAAAAAATGAACATCCGCAGTATGAAGATATTTATATGCCTAAGAATACACCGATGGGTTTTTTTATTGGTGTTTTTAGCCTCTTCTTGGGGTTTGCCCTTGTTTGGCAGATCTGGTGGCTTGTCATTGCTGGATTGTTAGGGAACATTGCCTGCTTAATCATCCAGACTTCTAAGAAAGACTCGGAATACGTTATACCAGCTGAAGAAGTAGCAAAAATAGAAGCTTCAAGGAAACAGTACGCATGACAGATTCTATCACCGCCCAACATCATACACAGGACGTCTATTCACGGACTGTTTTTGGCTTTTGGCTCTATTTGATGAGTGATTGCATCTTATTCGCCACTTTATTTGCCACTTACGCGGTCTTGCACAATAATACTTTTGGTGGACCCAGTTCTCGAGAGTTGTATGATTTGCCTTATGCTTTGATCGAAACGCTCATTTTATTGACAAGCAGTTTTACGTGCGGCTTGGGCATGTTATATGCTCGCCGCTATGAGTATGCAAAGGTGTATGCTTTATTTGGCATTACCTTTTTGCTGGGCCTTTCTTTTTTGACTTTGGAATTAAGGGAATTCGTCCATATGGTCCAAGAGGGAAATAGCTGGCAAAGAAGCGGATTTTTATCCAGCTATTTCACCTTGGTCGGTACACACGGATTGCATATCACTTCTGGCTTACTATGGATGATAGTCGTTATGGCGCTCATTCTTTTTAATGGCTTAACAGATGCAAACTTGAGAAAATTGATGTGCTTTAGCCTGTTTTGGCACTTCTTGGATGTGATCTGGATCTTTATTTTTACGATTGTGTATTTGATGGGGAGCTTCACATGAAACAAGAATTTGGTATGGGCGGAACGGAGACAAATCCGGAAAAAACCTCTGTTGCATCCTATATAATCGGATTTATTGTCTCGCTTGTCTTAACGTTGGCTTCTTATTTTTTAGTTACCGAACATATGCTTAGCAAGTGGGCATTAATTGCCACTATCGCTGTTCTTGCCGTCATTCAAATGATCGTTCAAGTGTTGTACTTTCTACATTTGGGTGAAGAATCCAAGCCTCACTGGAATACATTGTCTTTTCTTTTTATGGCCATGGTCGTTGTTATTTTAGCATTCGGCTCGCTCTGGATTATGTTCACTTTAGACAATCGAGTTATGCCGGAAATGAATATGGACCTCAGGCAGCAGAGAAATTTATAAGGCTTTCCCAATGATTAAAACCTACTATATGCTTACCAAACCGGGAATCATCATGGGCAATGCCATGACGGCTGCCGGTGGATTTGCCTTGGCTTCAAGGGGACATATTAACGTGTGGTTGCTTTTGGCCACTTTATTAGGAGTTTCCCTCGTTGTTGCTTCATCCGGCATTTTCAATAATTACTTGGACCGGGAAGCAGATGAGAAGATGGAAAGGACTAAACATCGCCCTCTTGCCCGGAAGTTGATTAAGGGGAGCAATGCCCTTATCTTCGCTAGCTGTTTAGGAATAGGCGGATTTCTTATTCTGGCTTTGTATACCAATATGCTAGCTGTCTTTACTACAGCTGCCGGGTTTGTTATTTATGTGGGTCTTTATGGCGTTTGGAAATATCGCTCCATTCACGGAACGCTTATCGGCAGCCTTTCAGGGGCTGTTCCGCCCGTAATTGGATACTGTGCGGCCAGTAACCGCTTCGATATGGGGGCTTTAATTCTATTTTTAATTTTAGTTCTGTGGCAAATGCCGCATTTTTTAGCGATTGCCATGTACCGGTTCGATGATTATAAAGCAGCTGATCTTCCCGTTCTGCCCATTAAAAAAGGAATGCATGTGACAAAAGTCCATATGCTCCTTTACATTCTTGCCTTCATTGTTGTCGCTCTTATGCCGACAGTTTTTCATTATACGGGATATGCCTACTTATTCATGGCAGCCTTGTTAGGCCTTATTTGGCTCGGGTTGTGCATACAGGGCTTTATGAGCGATAATAATCGCTTGTGGGCGCGCAGCATGTTTCGTTTCTCGCTTGTGACAATAACGCTCCTATGCGTAATGTTATCCATTGATACGGCTTGATCGAATAAAGGATTTTATTTCGAGTATTTTATTTTTTTTATTAAATATAAAAATCAAGAGCTACTTGTTTAGATAGTATTTTTATAATTGAATTTTTTAAACTATGTTTATTCTGATTTTAAATAAATATGATTTATAGACGATCGCTGAATTCATAATGGCCTCAGTCAAATTCCTAGAGCAGGGATTAAACTCAAAATTGTCTGGCATAGAGAAGAAAAAGGCCTGCTAATTAAATAAACTACGCAAGTCATGCATGGGCAGTAGCCTCGTCAGTGGCGATGTGAAATCCCATCTTTTTCAAAAGCTGCTTTTAGCGATGTTTTTTAATTTCTTATTCTAAATTTTATCTTTAATTAATCCACATTTGAGAAAAATAAGCTTTAAACTCAGGTTGTTATTTAAATTCAATTCAGAAATGGTACAAAAATGAATTGTTATTATCATCGGGAATCAGCAGCTAGTGGAATTTGTAAGAATTGCAATAAAGGCGTATGCACACAATGTGCAATTGATGTGGGGAATGGAATTGCCTGCCGGAATTCTTGCGAGCAAGCCGTCAAGGAAATCAATGCAATTATTCAAAAGAATAAAAAGGTCTATAAAATCACACGGTCCAATTATTATAGAATGGCCGCCATTTATGGATTATTGGGCTCTTTTTTTATTATTTATCCCTTAATCGACTCTTCCCCTATAAGCCACTTTTTATTTCCCGTTGGAGCCTGTTTTTTAATGGGAATGCTCCTAGTTTTTTATAGTGGAATGAAATGGGAAAGCAAATAAGAAAAAGACCAATAAAAATTTGCTCTAAGAGGGGATTTTGAAATTCATTAACTATTAATATTTAATGATTTAGTTTGTGTGAATGATTAAATATAAAATTAGAATGAGTCGAAAGAGTAAAAAAAATCAAACGTAAGTTAGTATTAGAATCTGCTATCTTCATCGTTGAAAATATTTTAAGTCTGAGAAGCCTTTTTATTGACTAAAAATTCTATTTAATTCTCGATTAGTTGCTTTTTTTGTTTGGGTAAATTTGTTTTTGTTTAACAATTATTAATGTGATAAAATAAAATTATACAAATATTATTTTTTAATTTTAATTTTTTTATGATTCAAAATAGTTATAATTTTCCAACGAAAGAGCAACAAATCAAGGATATGATTCCTTTAGAAGAAAGTTCTTCTCAAAGAAGAACAAAAGTGATGTCTTCTTTTGAGTCAGGAATGTTTAAAATTAATCGCATCAAGGAAATTGCTAAGGTAGAACTAGAGGGAAAGACGGAGCAACCGGACATCGCTCAGTGGCATCAAGTTCTAACCGATCAAATTGAAGTTTGCAAGGAAGCAATTAGATGGTTAAAAGATAAAAAAACGGATAGTTCCACATTAGCAAAATTAAAAGAATTAAAGATCGAACTACAGATATTAGAGAAAAAAGTTGCTGAGCAAGAAAAAATCATGACCAATCGCGAGCAACTGTACGGAACGAGGGAATTAAAGGGCGTTTCTTCTTTTGAACACACATTGAATGAATTGACTATTGAACACCCATATTTAGCAGAAAACTTTGAACATTTGCAGAATATTTTAAAACGGCATGGGCATGTTATCGGTGAACCCATCACTTATGCCGACTTCTGTAAATTAAAAGATTTTTACCTAAAAGTAGAGGGAAGTAAAGAGGAAAAATTAACTGAAATAGCAGCCCTCGTCAAACATGAAATTGATTTAGTGGAAAGAACCTTTAGAGGAAAAAAAGAGTTACTGAAGGATTTAAGCGCGCATCTGCCTGAGCTTCAAGAGCAGGTTCCTTTTGCTCAGTGGTCAATTGAAAGTAAAATGCATTTTTATGTCAAAAGTCAACAAATTTTGCATAATCCTTTCGAGGCTCCTCTTGATTTTCTCGATTTTCAATCCCATTCGCAAGAAGACAAAACAAATCGGGCATTTAATGCGCTTTGCGGACTTATAAAAACGGAGCAAACCGTTACTAAACACGCTAAAGAAGAATTTTGGGATGGTGTCCCTCTCTTTGAAAAAAAAGCACATGAATTAGCGACGACCAAAGAGCTGAAGACGTTTTTATATCAGGTAAAAATGGAAGGCTTGAGGCATATTTTATCTAAGGTAGAAAAACAAGCGGAAAAAGAAGTTCTTGTGATTGGGGGCGGGCCAGGAGGACTGATTAGGGCCTTTGCTTTAGGCTTTACCGGTCATGATTATCGAGTTATCGAAAAACGTTCTAATGAAATCGCTAAGCGGAGCAATGTGATTACTTTTGGAAAAGGGGATCCAAAAGATGTGTCCATTTTACTCTTTTTAGGACTCATTTCAGCAGCAGATAGAGATGGAAAGGCGAGTTTTGGGCATTTAAAGCCTAACTTGGTAGAAATTCAAATTGGAGATGTGGAAAAATATTTCATGCAAATTTTGGCTGAAATAGATCACACGAAAAATATTTCATTTCAAACAGAGCCGCTTTCCATTACCAAGAATGGAGAGGGACAAGCAGAAGTCAAAATTAAACACCACAATGGCCGAGAGGAAACCATTTATCCCTCTATGGTAGTGGCGACTGACGGAGCTTCTAGCCCGACTCGTGCCATGCTTGGAATTTCTAGAGTGATCTTAGCAAAGACAACTCAGATTGCTTATACGACCTTTAACGCTATTGCTTCTCCTTCTTCTTTTCATAGCCTCATGTATCGCGTGCATAACTTTTTAAGAGGAGTGGCATTAGCTGCTGCAGTAGGGATTTATGCCTTGGTTTTTCAAGTGTCATTGGAAAAGGCATATGGACATGTTGCTGAAGGAGGACCAACCGCAATTTTTCGTATACCTGAGCATGACTTTGTCCCGGGTCTTGATCTTCCTCTTTCAGACAAGGGGAATGAAGCAAAAGGAAAAGTTCCTGCCCATGACTATTTAATTCGAGTGTTGAGAGAGAAAGAGCAAACCTTTATTGATTCCTATAAAGATAAAGTAAATACGGCCGCTTTCAAAATTAGTAAAACTGAGCAGAAGATTAAAAAAGAGAGCAATAGAGATAAAAAAGCCAAGCTGGAGCAGAAACTAGAATCGCTTAAATTAGAATTTGAAAAGTTGAAAAGACAGCAAGAAGAGGTTCTCACCCAAAGAGCGCAGCACATGCATGGGCTGCTCGATGTTGTCAGCAGTTTAATGAGCAAAAACCATTCTATTCAGCAAATGTCTGTAGAAAAAAACTTTTTGGTCGATATCTTTGTTGGAAAAGCGGAGCAAAGTTTAGTTCAAGTGGGAAAAACGCCTTTTGCTTTAAGGGGGGATGCAAGTCATACGACCGATCCTTATAGCGGCTATGGCTGTAAGACTGCTATTGAAGAGATACTTGCGGATCAGTTTTTATTTAGTTTTGGCCATTTAGGCGGAATGAACGAAACGGCTCTTAGCTGTCATAATTGGATGCATCAATTTTATCAAGATAAGATGATCAATCAAGGGTTGAGAGAGCGTTCTCTTTATCGGACGGGGACAGAACTTTTATCTCGCTATCTTGATCGCGGAATAAGGGAAGGGGTATTAACAAGAGAAGAGGCGCGCAATTTTCAACTCATCGCAGATAAAGCTGAATTAAATCACACGCATGGATCTTCTTCTTTTATTTCTTTTTCTTCTTCGGAAGAGCAATTCATGAAAGAACAGGGGCGCATTCTTACTGAAAATTTAAAAGCGCAATGGAAAAGCCAGGGGAAAACGGTAAAAGGCTTAGATGCGTCCTGGCAGCATTCCTTGACGCATGCAGAAGCTAAAAAGCTAAATGCCTTCATAAAGAATTTAATTGATTTTCCTCATCTAGTGAATGCCAAGGCAATTGAGGAAATGACACCTATCTTAAGTAAAATGGCTTATGAAGAGGCAACGTTAGCACCAACCATTAGCCTGCTTATTCATTGCCTTCCGTTTATGTCTGTTTAACAAGCTTATTCAATCTCTTGCAAAGCGTGGTCTAAATCTGCGCGCAAATCCTCGACGGCTTCAATACCGACCGAGAGGCGGATGAAATTATCTGTGATGCCCAACCGCGCGCGCTGATCGGGAGGGATGCTGGCATGCGTCATAATGGCCGGATGTTCGATCAAGCTTTCTACTCCGCCCAAGCTTTCGGCCAAAGCAAATAGCTGGCAGCGCTCTAACATGCGAAGCGTATCAGCTAAGGAGCCTTTGAGCTGCACGGAAATCATGCCGCCAAAATGGCGCATCTGCTCTTTGGCCAAAGCATGCTGGGGATGAGAAGGAAGTCCCGGATAAATGACGCGCTGCACTTTGGGATGCTGGCTTAGCCAATCAGCTAGTTCCATCGCTTGTTGGCAATGCCGTTCCATGCGAACGGCCAATGTCTTGAGCCCGCGCAAAGCCAAGAAACTGTCGAATGGACTGGCTATGGCTCCGACGGCATTTTGCAGAAATTTTAATTGATCAGCCAAAGCCGTATCCTCGCCGATCACAATGACGCCGCCGATAATATCGGAGTGACCGCCCAAGTATTTTGTAGCTGAATGCACGACTAAATGGAAGCCATAAGCCAAAGGCTGCTGAATAAGAGGCGTGGCAAAGGTGTTATCCGCCACGGCAATCAGATTATGTTTGCGTGCGATAGTGGCAATTTGCTTGAGGTCAATTAATTTGAGCAGGGGATTGGTTGGCGTTTCAACCCAAATCATGCGCGTTTCCGGCCGAATGGCCGCTTCAACTTTATCTGGCGAAGACAGGTCGACAAAAGAAGCCTGAAGTCCGGCGGATCGCTTGCGAACCTTTTCGAATAGGCGATAGGTTCCCCCATAGACATCATCGCATACAATCACATGGTCGCCGGGTTTCAAGATTTCTAGAGTAGTGGCAATGGCTGCCATTCCTGAGGCAAAAGCCAGACCACATCGTCCGCCTTCCAAATCAGCCATGCAGCGCTCATAAGCTAAGCGTGTTGGGTTGCCGGTGCGCGAATATTCAAATCCTTTGTGTTTTCCTGGGCTTTCCTGGACATAAGTAGAAGTCGCATAAATCGGCGTCATAATGGCGCCGGTTGTAGGATCCGGCTCTTGGCCGGCATGAATAGCGCGTGTAGCGATCGCGTAAGGCTGTTTAGTCATGGGAAGTCTCGCATTAAAGTTAAACTTGAAATCCTTGTTCTTGCATCCAACGAGTATCGACGAATTTGGAAAGATAATTGCGAATGCTGTCTGGTAGGATGATCAAGCATCGCTGCCCTTTTTTTAGGCTTTTGGCCGCTTGCAGAGCACCCCAGACGGCAGAGCCGGAAGAGCCGCCAACTAATAAGCCTTCCTCTCGGATTAGACGCCTGGCCATTAAGAAAGAGTCTTGGTCATTGACTTTGACATATTCATCTACCAAGCGATTGTCCAATACAGGGGGAATGAAATCATATCCGATGCCTTCAACTTTATAGGGATGGATATCTGTTCCGCCTCCTAAAATAGACCCATAGGGGTCAATGCCTACAATTTTCACTTGGGGCATGCGTTCTTTTAATCGCTTGGCAACACCAGTGATGGTTCCGCCTGTTCCCACGCCGATCACGACCATGGCAAGCTGATCGCCCATGTCATCCAAGATTTCTTGAGCAGTCGTTTCATAATGGACAGCGGGATTGGCGGGATTGCTGTATTGATCGAGAAAATGAGCGTTAGGCAGCTCTTTCGCCAGTTTTTTGGCAAGCGAAATATGGCTTTCAGGCGAATCCCAAGCGGCTTCGGTTGGAGTGCGGTAAATTTTTGCACCCAAGGCCTCAATGACCACCTCTTTTTCATGGCTCATCTTGGCAGGCATTGTAATGATGACCTTATACCCCTTAATCGCTCCTGCCAAGGCAAAGCCGATTCCCGTATTACCGGAGCTTGCTTCAATAAGCGTATCGCCGGGCTTGATTCTGCCTGTTCTTTCAGCCTCTTCAACCATTTGGTAGGCGATGCGGTCTTTGATAGAACCTCCTGGATTCAAAAATTCGCACTTGCCATAAAGGTCGCAATCGAGATCTTGGCCGATTCGATTTAGCCGCACACAGGGCGTTTTGCCTATTGCTTCAAGAATATTATTGAGCTTCATTTAGCCTCCTTGCAGATGAAAGAGCTGAAGTTGGATAATCGGAATGAATGCTTGTTCATTTTCTCATTAAGGTCATCTTCATATCATATAATAATCAAATTTTGACAAGCTTTATGATGAAATGACGCTTTTTGGGCTTCTAGACCGACGTCAATTTCTCCACAATAGAAGATTCACTTAACTTAAAAGCCTGTCGACTATATAGTTAAAAGGTTGTTGGCTTGAATGTGAGGAGAAAATGTCTACTGTAATTCAAACAGAGCGATTAATTCTGCGTCCATGGTGCGAAGAAGATATCCACTCATTTGCCCGATTGAATGCCGATCCGCGTGTGATGGAATTTTTCCCCGCAGTGAAAAGCGAGCACGAGACAAAAGAAGAATACTGTCGCATTCAAGAGCATTTTGCAAAATATGGCTGGGGATTTTGGGCTGTCTCTCTAAGAGAGGAACCAGCCTTCATCGGATTTATTGGGCTTCGCTTCGTTGATTTTATTGCTCCTTTTACGCCCACTATTGAGATAGGATGGAAATTAGCCTTTGATCATTGGGGGAAAGGATATGCGCCAGAAGGAGCGTGCGCGGCGCTAGACTATGCATTTGAAAAGCTGCATGCAAATGAAGTCGTCTCTTTTACGGCTGTGCCCAATATACGCTCTCGCTCGGTCATGAAGAAGATTGGAATGGTTCATGATCCAGAAGGCGACTTTGATCATCCCAAGCTTTCCGATGGGCATTGGTTGAAGAGGCATATTCTTTATCGGATAACGCATCAAGCTTGGCAGAAAAGGAAGAAAACCCACTCTTAATGAAATCCGTTATATAGAGACTGTCATCTAATTGCTAATCGTCTATTCAAAATTATTTTGAATTATTATTATGAATTTGGATGACAGTCTTAACGAAAAAAATACGCTAATTTAAAATATAATAAAATTGCCTGCGCGCTGAGAATTAATCTTTATTTTTTTTTAGGCATAAAGATCTTAAAGTCCAAGAAAAAAGTAGTCTCGCATTTTATTTCTTCCCATGTCTTTTCCGTAAAGGCAGTGACATTCTCTTGATCGGCATTGGTTTTAGAATCTAGGGGCCTTAAATCCTTGGAAACCTCTTCTTGGGAGTTGATTTCGGAATCTAAAATTTTTTTGTTTTTTTTAGGTTTAAAAATCTTAAAATGAGAGAAAAGCGTATTATCGCACTTTATTTCATCCCAGTTATCTTTTGCAAGGCTTGTGTTTAACCTCTTGTCTGTGCCCTTAGCCTTATCTACAGGTTTAGATTGATAAGGCTTAAATCGATAAGTCTTATTATTTTCTTTCCGCTGAATTTCAGGTAGGGAGGAAACGGGGGGATGAGAAGAAGAAGGGGCAAATTGGTTTGGAGAGCGAAGAAAGGACTTCACTTTATGCTTTGCAAAGTTTGCAAGATAATCGCTTGCCTTGCCTTTCAAACTTTGAACAAGCAACTGAGAGGTATCTTCTTTTCCATCAAATAACTGATCAAGTTGAGTCTCCGTAATCGTCCTTGATAGTTGTTGATTTTGAGGAAGAAGAAGTTGGGCTGCATAAAGATAAGAGGATTCATAGGGAGGAAAATTCTCTTTGTTTTGACTGGAAAACAGGGCTGTAGAAGCCGCCGCTTTTGTAGAAGAAGAAAGTTGATGAGGGGCCGTTGAGTCTTTAGACTGTTCTAATGACGAATAAGAAACAGAACTTGAGGAAAGCGGTCGTATTGTAAAATCCATAAACCTTTCAATAAAAATAAAGTTAAGAAATTTATATGCAAAATTAACTAAAATTAAGAACTAAATCAAAATATAGCGATCAATATTAAGAATAAATAGACTAAAATTATAAGGCAAAAAAAGCAAATTTTAAATTCTGTTTTATTGCTTAATTTATCACAAATTTGACCCTCATTTAAAGCGGCCTCTTTAAGCTACAGAACAGGTTGGGGTAAGTCCTAGGCTTTCTTGCTCGGAATAATTTTTTAATGTCGCTGACCTAGTCAGTTTTTTGGTGGCATAGCCAATTTTTGATGGCTAAGAGTAGAAAATTCCCTGTCCAAATTCAGGTTAATAGACAGGGAGTTTGATTGCATAAGAAAGAACTTAGTGGGAATGCGTATTATACCATTCAACGGTGTTTTGAATCCCTTCTTTTAGAGAAATGGTCGGTTTCCATCCCATTTGCCTAATTTTATGAATATTCAAAAGTTTTTGAGGAGTCCCATCGGGATAAGAGGGGTCGAAAACCAAATTTCCTTGATAGCCGACCGCATCTTTAATCAGGAATGCCAGTTCGGCAATTGTCAAGTCTTCTCCACAGCCAATATTGACCGTTTCATTGCCTTCGTAATAGCGCATTAAGAATAAACAGGCGTTGGCCAGATCATCAACATGGAGAAATTCTCTGCGTGGAGAGCCGGATCCCCAGATAGTCACTTGATCTTTCGATTGCTCTTTTGCTTCTTGAAATTTACGAAGGAGTCCGGGAAGAACGTGAGAAGTTTGTAAGTCAAAATTATCATTGGGTCCGTAAAGATTGGTGGGCATGCAGGAGATAAAGTGCGTCCCATATTGACGGTTATAAGATTCGCAAAGCTTGAGGCCTGCTATTTTTGCAATGGCATAAGGCTCATTTGTTGGTTCAAGCGGGCCAGTTAACAGATAAGACTCTAACATGGGTTGCGGGCATTCTTTAGGGTAAATGCAGGAAGACCCCAAAAAGAGCAACTTTTTGACTCCGTAGACATAAGCGGCATGAATGACATTTGTTTCAATCATCAAGTTTGTGTAAATAAATTCGGCCGGATAGTCCATATTAGCCTTAATGCCGCCTACTTTGGCTGCTGCAAGAAAGACATAGTCAGGACGTTCTTGTTCAAAGAAATTATTCACAGCTTGTTGAGAAGTAAGATCTAGCTCTTGTGAGGAGCGTGTGAGAAGATTGGTATATCCTTCGCTTTGTAATTTTCGTACTAGAGCGCTTCCAACGAGGCCGTTATGGCCGGCGACATAAATTTTCGCATTTAGAGGAATATCTGTGGCCTGAAGGATAAAAGAATAAAGGAGGCAAGCAAAAATGAAGCTAAGATAAGCGATCCGTTTTTCCATAAAATCCCAATTGTTTAGTGGTTAGGTGAAACGGTGGTCACTATACGGAAGAAAATTAAAATTAATCTATTATTTTTTCGACCTTCATTTTAAGAGCTAAATGCATGCTAATCGCTCTTGTGATTTACTTTGGAGCCAAGCCTTTTCACTCGCCGGCTAAGTGCTAAATTGCCTGGACAGCGATCCAATTTAAAAGGCTAAGAACAAGAAGTTTTCTCTAGTGCATCCTTCTTCTCTTCTGTATTTCAGGCAGCTTTTATTAAAGTCTATACGCGCTTGTATCCCAAATAATCTAGGCCATCGTGAAATCGATGGCAGCCTTTTAGCTGATAAGCCATGGAGGCCAATCAAAAGCTGTAAAGGAGCCAAATTAACGTTTCCTTGTTTTTGCTTGCTTAAGGGAAGTGACAAAAGGTCATAGCAGCCGTATAGAAAAGGAAGTACGAGTTTATTATCGGTAAATTAGCAGTTTTAAGAATTTATTTAATAAATGCCAGAAAGAGAATTAAACGATAATAAGCCTGCTGATATGCGGGTGTGGAGACTTATTGGTGATGGTTAAAATTTTATTTGATTCTTTTTATTTCCCTCTTTATGGTTACAAGACCATATCCAAAAATGAATAGGCCGAATAAAAATCATGAATTCAAAGAAAATTCTCATTACTTCAGGACGTTCTCCAGTCACTCTAGATTTAGCAAGACAATTCCATCAAGCAGGACATGAAGTCTATGTTGCTGAAACCATGCATTTGCATATTTGCCGTTTTTCTAATGCTGTTAAAAAGAGCTTTTTGATTCGTAGTCCTCGGCTTCAGTCAAAAGAATTCATTGAGGATATGGTTGACATTGTCAAAAGAGAAAAGATTGATATGCTCATTCCCATTTATGAAGAAGCGCTTTATCTAGCTCAGGAAAAGCATCGATTCCCTTCTCATTGCCAGGTATTTGTTTCATCTTTTGATTTATTGAATCAATTACATAACAAGTGGCTTTTCAATCTAAAGCTTAAAGAATTGGGGATGGAAGCTCCCGAGACATTTTTAATTAAAAGTTCTGACGATCTTAAAAAATTAGATCCTTCTCGTTCTTATGCTTTAAAGGCTTGTTATTCGCGTGCAGCAATTAATCTTAAGGAATGGACGCTTGGCCAGCCGTTGCCTGCTATTCAAATCGAGCCTCATAATCCTTGGGTTGCTCAAGAATGGCTGCAAGGAAATAAGTATTGTACGTATAGCATTTGCCACCAAGGAGTTGTTCAAGCGCACGCCACTTATCCCGTAGGTTATACTGTCCATGGCAGGGGATGTGTGGCTTTTAAAGCCATCGATTATCAGCCTATTTTGAAATGGATTGAACGATTTGCCAAGCAAACACAATTTACCGGCCAGATCGCTTTTGATTTTATTGAGTTGCCTGGACAACGTTTATTTGCCATTGAATGCAATCCGCGGGCAACAAGCGGAGCCCATTTATTTAGTCCAAGCGATCGGTTAGATAAAGCCTTTTTCAATAACACGTCTTTCCCGATTTATCCTCAAACCGGCTATAGCAAGCAATTGGCCATTGCCATGTTGCTATATGGATGGAAAAAATCTGCTTATCCGGACAACAACATGAAGAAATTCTTGAAAGCCCTTTTTAGCGTAAGAGACATCGTTTTTAATGGGCAAGATATTATGCCGTTTATTACTGAGCCTGTTGTATTTGCCGGCATCTGGATGAATAGCTTGAAGTACAAGCTGACTTTGCCCGCTTTCTTCATGTATGATTATGAGTGGAATGGGGAAATGAGCCAGAAAATCTAGAGGATGGCTTGCTGCTTTTATTCCTATGCTTCCTTAAAGCAGTTCGATCCAATTTGATTGCCTATTCATTCATGCCATGGCTTACCCAAGAAAATCAGCTGGACTGCATAGCTGAAATTTAGGTTAAGGCTCGGAAATGGCATGGTTCTTGGTTTCCGGCATGAGGATCAGAAAAAATAATACTCCCACGATTCCGATGCCGGCAAGGGCTAAAAAAGCTGCGTTAAAACCGAGCGATTTAGCCACGAATCCAGCGAATACATTGCTTAAAGAAAAACCGATGCTGGTCGATAAAGACCCTAGGCCTTGCAAAAAATTGAATCGTCCGGTTCCTATAGCAAGATCCGAGTTAATAACAGTTCCAATGACACCTAGAATGCCCGCAGCAGTTCCGTCTAAAATTTGAATGGCTAGCAAGAGATAGGCATTATCCGTCACTGTATAGAGAAAGGCCCTGATAGGCAAAATAATAAACGCAGTGAGAAAGATCTGCTTTCGGCCAAAGCGATAGACGACGTGGCTCATGATATAGGCGACAAGGATCATGACAAGTTCTGCAATAATCATACAGGCGGCTAAGAAAAAAGCCCCGCTGCCAGGATAATTATGAGCTAATAGCTGGCCCACTAACGCTATTTGGGCTCCATTCGTCATATAGTAGAGAATCATGGACGCATTAAAGATTAGCACGGCTTTTCGCCTTAATAAGGCTTTTAATGGAGTCGGTTTGGGGATTTGAGACTGAAGGGGAGATTCAATCAGTTCTCGTGCCACATTATGATCAATTTCTTTGGGGCGGATAAAAGAGAGGGAAATTAAGCTTAAGAGTCCTAAAATGATCACAGTATAGAAAATCCACTGGTAACCCAGAAGATAGCCCAGTAAGCCGGCTGAAAAGGCCGTAAAAACATTGCCTGCATGATTCCACATTTCATTTTGGCTAGCCCGTTTAGGAAGCATGCGCCTGCCAAAAAGTCCAAGAGTAATTCCTCCAATAGTGGGAGGAATCATAGCAATTGCTATCCCCATTACCAACTGGGCACTAATAATTATGCCAAATGTCGGATGATTTAAAATCAAAATGCATCCGCTCATAATCAATAAACAAGAAAGAGCAATGAGGAAGCGTTTATACTTTGTTGTATCGACAAGTAATCCGGCAGGGGTTTGGGCAATCGCTGAGGAAACATCTGTCATGGCAAGCGTTATACCGATGCGGGCAGCATCCCATTTTAAGCTGCCTTCTAAATAAATAGAGAGCAAGGGGCCTACGCCATGGCGTACATCAGAAATAAAGAAAAGCAGGCTGTTTAAGCCCCTTATTGTTCGCTTGGAAGGGGCTGGATCAGGTTTAACAGGGGTAGAAGATGTCTGCATGCCTAACCTTCAATAGGAGGGCCATTAAAAATTACTCTAACAAATGCTTTTCCTTTTTCCTATCTATTTAGCAATAAATTAAATAAATTTTTAACGAACCAAACAGGGCATCGCGCAGAAATTTTGCCTATTTCTCACAGGCTAGCCAGCCAATAAAACTCAAAATCGCCTATGGAATTCAGCTTATTGTGCGCGTTCTGATTTATTTGATTCATAATTATCGCGAAAATTAACTTTAGAGAATGTATTAAAATTGCTAATGGCCGGATTTGAATGCTTTTTCCCTGGTCAAGTAGGGAAAAGACGCGAATCTAAGCCATTAGGGGGCATACGCCTTCTTATAGAACGTATAGTAAAGAATTAAATAAAATTGGAGTGTTCTGTTTTCATTTGGTTATACAGTTAATTAGAGGAGATTATGGAGCAGACTGAACGAGATATTTTAGCAAAAGAGCGTACAATGCTAGCAAGTGAACGCACGCTCCTAGCTGCAGAGAGAACATTCTCAGCTTGGATTCGCACAGGTCTTGCCGGAATGGCAGGAGGATTTGCGATTGTCCGTCTAATTAGTTTTCAAAGTTTTCTTCACAAAATCATCGCCAATTTCGCCGGAGGATTTTTAATTGTATGGGGAATAGCCGTCTTTCTCTTTGCTTTGAAAAGATATAGAAAGAGCGTAGAAAAACTGGAGGAGACGACAGGTCATTCCGTTCCCATATGGGGAGTGGCTGTTATGATTTCTTGTTTAGTTTTCATTTCTCTACTTTTGCTCTTTATAGTCATTTAAGAAACCATCCTCAACCTCAAGATTTCTAATTAAGATAATTAAATCTGTTGTTAAACAGGAATCTCTAGGCCATCAACAGTTTTAAGGGATCTTCTAAGATGGGTGCGGTTAAACCTTTTCCAGAATCCCTCTTAGCTGTGCTATCTCTCAGGCAAACCCTAGACTCTTTGTTAGGGTTGTCATTAATGAATGATCAAGGTCGGCGGTGGATGGCAAGGGCAATTCGATAGTCTTTAATAAATTAAAAATAAATGATTGCTTTTGATCGGTATGGGAGAAAAGAAAAGTTTAAATTTTATTTTGATATTCAAGTGAGCATCCTTTATATTCAAATTAATCTTGGTTTCTAACCTTTTCAGGCTTATTAAGAAAAGCTAGCGAGAGAGTGGAAGGAATGCCAACCATTTAGAGAGTGTGTTAAAACCGCCAATGGCCTAATTCGAGGGTTTTCCCTATTTGGGCCTTCTCCTAGGGATAAAATAATCTTAAATATAGGCGATGATGAGCTTTAATACGCCCTCTTAGAGATCGGGGACAGTCTTTTAGAACCACTAAACAAAGGAGTTGTTATGATTCAGTTTTTGAAAACCGGGGTTAAAAAAACACTAGCCTGCAGTTTACTTCTTCTTCCTTTTGCTCTTTTTGCGGATCATCATGGTGGAGATGGGGGACATGGAGGGGGATGGAGTGGCAGCAGACAAGGGCAGGCCAATACTACCTATAATCAAGGAAACGCTAATAGGCAATTTAATGCTGTAGATAGACAGCAATACACAAGCGGCTCCCAACAATGGAATGGCTATCATGGCCATTGGGATGGTTATGATCATGGAGACCACTGGAATGACCATCATGGATATTACTATCATCCTCATGATCATTATTACAACAACTATTATTACTACTCTGCTCCAGCCCCTTATTATTACTATAGTTCTTACGGCGATCCTTATGCCGATTTTTATTATGGCTATCCTTATGCTAATTATTATTATGGCCAGCCCTATGAGGGGCCAAATGCAGGAGTGTATTTCCAATTTGGTGGATAATATTTTCTTTTACTCAAGGTGGAGAGCTCAGCTTTCCACCTTGAATGCCTTCATTTCTTTTTTCAGCGCATATTGACAAAAAAAAATTAACGGAAGAATGTCAAAAGCATTTCATTTAACAAGAGATGCTTTTTATGTTTATTCGCATTGTTTTTTGTTGTTTCACTCTTTCCTGTTCTCTTTTTTTTCAGCAAGCCTATGCAAACTTGGAGATTTTTGATACTCGCTTAGAGAGTCCTTATTTAAGTGTTATTAAGCAACTGACCTTTCCGGAAATGGGATTCGAAAAAGCTGGCGAAGGCTATTTTTCTCCTGATGGCAGAACGATTATTTTCCAAGCCGTTCCTGTCGGGCAAAAGCATTATCAAATCTATACCATGGATCTAGAAGAGGGTATTCCTCGCATGGTCAGTACAGGCAAGGGAGCGTGCACCTGTGCGTTTTTCAGGCCGGATGGAAAGAAAATTCTCTTTGCATCGAGCCATTCAGATCCCTTTTTGGATGATCCTAATTATGCACTATCTGTGCCGGGTTATAATCGCAAAGGAGAAGATTATAAATGGGATTTTACTCCCTATATGAATATTTATGAGGCAGATCCGGACGGGTCAAATTTGAAAGCTCTAACAGAAGGGCCTTTTTATCACGCTGAATGCGCCTATTCCCCTGATGGATTGCGTATTGTCTTCGCCAGCAATCGGGAGGGAAGTATGAATATTTATACCATGAAAGCTGACGGGACAGATAGGCAACAGGTGACCCATACTGTAGATTGCTATAATGGCGGATCGTTTTTTTCTCCTGATGGCACACAGATTATTTTCCGGGCCGATCGAGAGAAACCGCACTATTTACAAGTATTTGTCATCAATGCTGATGGATCCGACGAGCGTCAGTTAACAGACAATCACGCGGTCAATTGGGCTCCCTATTGGCACCCGAATGGCAAGGTGATTGCTTTTACCACTTCTCTTCACGGGCATGCCCATTATGAAATCTATTTGCTTAATATCTTTACAGGAGCAAGCCATCGATTGACCCATCATTCCAAATTCGATGGGCTTCCAGTTTTCAGTCCGGATGGGACAAAAATCATGTGGACATCTAAACGTGGCCCCGATCAGACAAGCCAGCTCTTTTTGGCAAACTTTATTCTTCCCCAACACCTTAATTAATGGAAAAACTATGAAAACTTTATTTAAGCGTATTACGTGCTGTCTACTTTTAGCCGCGTTAAGCAATACGACAACTATGTGCGCTGATAATCAGACACCAACAGTCAGTCCTATTTTTTCTGAACAGGGCCTGCCTTTCCGCGTGCAAATAGAGCTTGCCGACTTCAATTTGCCTACAGGGCTTCAATCCTATGTATCAGCTATTTATAAAGATAAATGGCTATTGCTCGCTGGTCGTGCGAATGGTTTGCATGGCTTTAGCGATACAAATGATAATTTTCCTCCTTTACAGCAGAATCGAGTGGTTTATGTCGTTGACCCGATCAGAAAGACTGTGGCCTACCGTTCCCTAGAAGGCCCCGGCTCGGGCCTTACTTTGCAACAGATCGATCTTCTGTCAGTGACGAGTGCGCAATCTTATCAGGTTAAGAATACCTTATATATAACCGGCGGCTATGGGGTTGACCAAGAGAATGGAAATTTCTCTACAAAGCCCTTTTTGACCGCAATTGATGTGCCCGGATTGATGCATTGGGTAATTAATCCCGCTCCCGGCGAGAAAGCTGCCCAATACGTGCGGCATCTTTTTAATCCGCTTTTTCAAGTTTGTGGCGGTTACATGACACAGATGCAAAACCAGCCTTTTTTACTTGTTTTTGGGCAAAACTTTCAAGGCTTCTACAATTCCAATTCCAATGGAATGTATAGCCAGCAGGTACGCAGATTTTATCTGCTTGATGATGGAGATTCCCTGGCTGTGCTTCCTCAAGATCCAAAACCCAGTTTTCCGAATCCCCATTTTAGGCGCAGGGATTTAAATGTGGTCCCCATTGTTAAGAGCAAGCATGGATATTTATCTCCGGCGCTTATCGCTTTTTCGGGCGTTTTCACCGTAACAGGAGGTGTCTGGAACGTGCCTGTTGAAATCAGCGCCGCTGGTACGCCCGTCATGGCTGATCCCGCTTTGCCTGATACATTTAAGCAGGGAATGAACAATTATAATTGTCCAACTATTGGATTATTCTCCAAAAGAAGCCGCGACATGTATACCATTTTTTTAGGAGGGATCAGCTACGGATTTTTTTCCAATGGACAATTTGAAACGGACTCGGAAGTGCCTTTTATCAACCAAGTTACAACGATTAAAATCGACCGTGCAGGCAACTATACTCAGCATTTAATGGATGCGGAATATCCCCTTATTCGCTCTTTGTTCGTCAATACGGGCAATCCGTTTTTATTCGGAGCAAGCGCTCAGTTCTTTCCTGCCGATGGCCTTCCGCAATATCGAAATGGAGTCTTGAAGTTAGATAAGCTAGATCGGCCGCAAGTGATAGGACATATCGTAGGAGGGATCGCAAGTACGCTGCCAAATACGGAAACACGCTTGGACAGTACGGCTTCTCCTTATATTTTTAAAGTCACGCTTATACCAGTATCTGACTAAATCAGAAGCCTTTAGTTAAGGGGGATGAGAATAATTTATCGACATGCTAGCATGAGCTCTTGAACTCAAAGAAGGAGTCTATATGCAGATTTCATTCTCATTCCCTATACCGCCAGGAGCAGCCATATATGGCCTTCAGCTGGCCTATCGTAGATATTCCCAGCATAAGGCCTATCAGGTCAGCCAGCAGGTCCTCGCAGGGCAAGGTCCTTATTTTAATGGAACACGCTGTCGTTTTTATAGTTTGCGACTAGATCTTTCCGATACGGGCTTTCCAGCCACAGAGGAAAAAGAAGAGAACAAGCAAAAAAAAGCTGCAGAAAAAGCGCATTGCCAGCAAAAGTCGCTTTTTATTCAACAACAAGATGCCCAAGACTTCTTTCATCAAGCCATTAAACATAATTGGCTTGCCGGGATTCAATATCATGGAAAGGAAGTCATTAGGCTTACGCAAGAGCTTGTAAAAGAGAGCGGAAAAAAGGAAAAAGAAAAGAGCTGAGCACAGGGTGGCTTTACGGAGCCGTCTTGATTAAATTAGAGGATGGCATCCTTTGGAAGGCTTAATCCGTTTCCTGTGCTTGCAATCAAACAGGCACTTTTCTCCTCAGGGACACGGTAGACTCTAAGGGGATTAAGCAAGTAATTAAAAGCAGGCCAGGCAATGGAAAAACTGCTGCTTTTTAACCAAACTAAGGTATCTTCAAATAAAGCAGGGGAAAAGGCTGCGCTAGAGCAGAACAAGCAAGAAGAGGCAAGGCCACAGCACTTTCTACAATCGCTCCCAAAGCGATCAAGGTATAGCTACATTGAGCTTTTATTTTTTTGATGGCGACTTAATGTCATTCCCATTATCAAGCTGCTAGATAAGTTATCGATAGATTTTTGAAGAGATGCTCGGAGATTATTAGAGAAGGTATTAGAAACGCTAGCGACCTAGATTCGAGTTCTTTTTTCCTGTAAACTTCGTTCTAAGGGAAAATAATCGCAACTATCGATAGCCTAAAATATTGTTCTCTATTTATCCAAAGCAGCAGCTTTTCTTAATGCACGTTGACGGCAATCTTTAGAATTAATTAAGGCAATGAGGCAACATGGAAAATTTCCAAACGCTTGTTTGGTTAATGGGGACTGCTATGGCGTTAGTGGGCATTGCGCAGTTCTTTAAGTTTCCTTATCCCCCTGTCTTAATTTTTGGAGGAGCTGCTATTGGATTTATTCCACAGGTCAGTGCTCTTTCCATTGATCCGAATTTGATTTTAATCGTAGTGCTTCCTCCGATTTTATATCATGCTGCCTATAGCCTGGCATTTGGAGAATTTAAGCGTCATATCATAGAAATTTCTTCCCTTGCGCTTGGGCTTGTTGCAGCAACGACGCTTGTTGTAGCTGTGTTATTCAAATGGCTTTTCCCTCAATTTCCTTGGGCGCTTGCTTTTGCTTTTGGAGCAATTATTTCTCCGCCGGATGCTGTTGCCGCCATTGCTATTCTTAAGCGTTTTCGAATTAAGACAAAGCTCATTACCCTATTGGAAGGGGAAAGCTTGATCAATGATGCGTCTGGCTTAGTTCTTTATCGTTTAGCCGTTATTGCGCTTTTATCAAGCTCTTTTTCATTGAATCAAGCGAGTGTAGAATTTATTAAAGTCGTTTTTGGAGGGACGATCATTGGATTTGTTTTAGGATATGGCCTACATTGGTTTTCCAGTCACTTTTTTGGTTCGGTGATGGCTGCTGTTTTTTCTTTTGCCATTCCCTATATTCTTTATCTTGTTGCCGATTATTTAGCTGTGTCGGGGGTATTAGCTGTCGTCATTGGAGGGTTGATCGGATCCCGTCTGTTTAAGACGCATTTCTCTTCTTTAACACGTGTGATTAGCTTAGCTGGATGGGATATTTTTATTATTATTCTAAATTGTTTTGTTTTTATGCTCATCGGTTCGCAATTTGGGGCTGCCGCCAGGCAAATGCCTCTCGATCGATTGATTATTTACTCCGGTTATGGCCTTCTAATCACCTGTATTACCATTTTGGTTCGCATGGTGTGGATTTATACAAATGAAGCCATTCAATATGCGCTTAAAAAAGAAATGGCTAGGCTGGCAGCAAAGAAGCATATATTAAAAGATACCACTTTATTGAGTTGGGCAGGCATGCGTGGAATTGTATCTCTAACAGCAGTGCTTGCTTTGCCTTTCTATCTTCCTAATGGAGCCTTAGTGCCAGGCAGGGAAGAAGTGGTTTTTATTACTTTTATCGTTATTTTTCTCACTCTTCTAATTCCAAGCCTCTCGTTACACGCCCTTATTCAATGGCTAAAGATCACTCCCGAGGAAAGCGAAGAGGTGGTTCGGCGAGTGCGCCAGCACTTAGCCCGCGTTGCGGAAAAAGAATTGCATCATCAATATGCGCAAAAGCGGATTGGTGAGAACGAGTATTTCTTTCTTTTAACTTATTTCAATACCCGTTACCGCATTTTTGAAATCTCTTCCCACATGGAATCCAATTTTCATTCTATAGAATGGGTTAGGCGCGACATTTTGCGCATCCAGCGTATCCATCTCATAGAGATGTGGGAAAGGCATGAAATTGAAGACGGATTATTAAATCTGCTTGAGAGAGAATTGGATATTGAAGAGACACAGGTAGCGCGCGCGGAATTAAAATGAAATAAAGAATATTTATAAATCTTTGCTTTTCTTTTGTTTATAAAAAAATAAACCGAAGTTTTGCTTGGCAGACCTCTTCTAAGAAGCTGTATTAACTCCATAAATTATATTTGAGATTATTTTCTTCTAGGAGAAAAGAACTCGAATCTAGATGATTGACCTGAGTTTAGAGTTTTTCCCATCTTTAATTTTTTTATTTTATTAAATGGCTATGGTTAAGTCTGTAGAGAATTATGTCGAACGCTATATCAAGCGCTACCATCATAAAATTAAGCAGGTATGCGAGCCTCTCAAGCAGGCTTTTGGAATCAATTACTTTACGTATCATTCTCTTACTTCGGATGGATATTGGCGCCCTTTGGTAAGCCGTCCTGATTGGGCTGACCATTATACTCATCAAGAGCTATATCTCTTAGATCCCTTGATGCTGCAGCCGAGCTGCTATCAGACAGGAGCCTTATTTTGGACGCATTATGTTCAAAAGGAAGAGCAAATAACCGCCCTTAAATATGCTAAAGAAAATTTTGACATGTCGCATGGATTTTGCTTAATTGAGAGGCAAAAAGAGCGATGTGAATTTTTTGGTTTTAATGCCCCTGCCAGCCATGAGAAAATCTATTCAACCTATTTGAATGACCAAGCATTGCTTAAGAAGTTTTGTCAATTTTTCAAAGAGGAACTCCTTCCTATTTTGAATATGGCGGAAGCTGATCCAATCGATTTATTTCAATTAAAGGGGACAGCCTTTCGCGCGGAAGATTCTCCTTTTGAGCAGCCTAGCCCTGCTAAGGATCTATTTTTAAATTTTATCCGCGCCAAACCTTCTATTCAACTCTCAAGGCGGGAAAAAGAATGCTTGAACCATTATAGTGATGAAATGCGCATGCAAGATGTCGCCGAAAAGCTTGGATTATCTGTCCGCACTGTAGAGTCTTATCTTAACCATATTAAAAACAAGCTGAACTGCGCTAATAAAAAGGAATTGATTGCCAAAGGCCATGAATTGCGGTCTTTAGGCCTGTTACAGTAACAACTACCGTATTTTCCCTCTTTTCTACTGAGTAGAATGAACAGTCTCATCAAAAGGAGGAAAATATGCATCAATATGACGCTCTGCAATGTATTCTTAAAGGCCGTCAGGAATTTTTTGGATCAAAAGCTGAATACCGGTCATTTCCCAAAGCCGATTTTAATGAATGTCTAGACTATACAATCTGCTTTTCCGGAACAGAAGGGGCTGTTTCCAATGCTGTCTGGCAGCATTCAGACCAGATCAGCAGACAGAAGGCCCAGCAAATTTTAGTGGCTGTTGAGAAAAAAGGCTTGCCATTTTTTTGGTGGGGAGCTCCTCAGTTATTAGGCAAAGCCGGGCATTCGCCAAACCCATCATCTGAATTGTCGAATTGGTTTGTTCAAAAGAATATGCAGCCAAGCGGAATGCTGCGAGGCATTTGCGCTTCTTTAGACCGGCCTCTATTGCCCGCTGTCAGCCTTTCTTCAATTCACATTCGCCGGGTCGATTCTCAGACCGAGTTGAAGCAATTTTGCACGTTGATCTTTTCCCTCTTCGGCTTTTCTTCAGCAGTCATTGAACAGCTCTATCAGATCACAAATCGAGCGACACAAGCAGGCAAGGAAATCCATTATTTAGCTTACGAAAACGAGACGCCAGTCGCAGGATTGACATTGGCAATGGGGAAAATGGCGGGAATTTGGAATATGGGAACGCATCCTAGCCATCGGCATCATGGTATAGGAGCAGCCTTGATCCAAACCGCTCTTAAAGAAGCTAAAAAGAGGGAATATCAGTCCATCATGGCTATTTTGATGGAAAATGAATTGATGCGTTTATGGAGCCAATTCCATTTTCAGGAAATTTGCCAGTTCCCCTTTTATATTCATTCTTAGCTATTGCTGAAATCCAGGAGCCGTTCGGCTCCCGGCCCATTTATTTAATCTTAAAGAACTCCAAATTCAAGTTAAAAATACAGCTTAAAGGCATTGATCAATTTATGTTTGCTGGCAAAGCAGCCTAGTCTTCCCATTTCTTGGCTGCCTTTTATAAAAGGGCAGCCGGAAATCCCGCAATCTTATACAGGTTCAATAAATCTTCTTCCTCTGCATTTAAATAGCAATGCGATAAAAATGGCCATCACCTTTATCAAGCTCATCCACGATGAATACATCAAAAGCAGAGCGAAAAGATAAGGGAGTGGTTTGAGAATCACTGATCTTCAAAAGAGCGATCAACTGGCGGTTCTCTTGTTGAAGGAAGCGGGCAGGTATTTTTTCCTATCAGCTGATAGAAAATGCACCAGCCTGCAAGGGATTCATATAAAGTAAATAAGGCAAGCGCTAGGACAATCCAACTGGGGAGCCACCAAGCAAAAAAGAAAAGGACAAGCGAAATGAGAAGACGAATAACACGGTCTGGAGTCCCGATATTTTTTTTCATGGTGATTCCTTTTTATTCATTCCATCGATTTTAAATAATTTTTTTATCAAGCTTTTATTGTCTTATGGCAAAGAAACCATGATAAATGAAATAAATACCTAACAAAAGGACAATAGTCCAAATGAACCAATAAGCGTTAGAGAATACCTTTAGATCAAACGTTTTCATGCTTTCGGGAAAAGAGAGGCGGATAATGCCGGCCACGATGCCCAGATAACCCAAAAAGGTGATCACTCCTCGCCAATCCCATTCCCATATGGGATGAATAAGAACAATGGCTAATCCAAAGAGAAGTTTGGAAATTCCAGAAAGGGCCATTAATCCTGGATGAGTGAAGAGATGATTGATAGCAGGTTCTACCTGGTTTCTTCTCGATAAGCCAATGAGACCTATAATCAAGAAATAAAGGCCGAAATATTTAGCAAAAAATAAGGAAATATCCATTTTGACCTCATTTTGTGTGTATGATCATGAGTTGTTTTAATACAGTCTCTTTTAGCGGTATTAACTATCCCTCTTGGTTTGAAATGATTTTTTTAATTTGTAGATAGCATTCTTCTCGATTAGGAACTGTAAGCTTGAAAATGCCAACATCCTCTCGAGCTTTGATCAGGCGGGTAAAAGGGCTATCGTGCCAACGGATGGAGGCTAATACGCGTTTATGACTATCCAGCGATTTTAATAAAAGTTTTTTTAAATCCTCGCTTTGTTCTTCCATTTTTCCAATTTCGTCAACGAGGATCCATTCTTTATTTACATCTTGCAAAGCGGATAGAAGAGCGGGAACGGCCAAGTGATCCAGCACTTCTATATGAATGCCGTAGCGGCCTAGCCGATAAGGACTTGAAATATCGACTTCTGCCAGCATGCCTGTTTGTCCGTCTAACGTCTGCAGGCGGAAGCCCGAGCGGCCGCGGATGCCTTCGCCTTGGACTTCCTCGGTAAAAAATCCCCCCGCTCGCGGGCCAAGCCATGAGGCGCAACATTTGATAAGGCTGGATTTGCCGACACGCGGGCGTCCTGTAATGAGGATGTTCTTACTTTTATTAGTCGGGAAATTTATCATTGAAATCCATCCCCTCATATTTCCTACTTATTCATGCAAATGCCATTTATCTGAAAAAAGAAAAAGCATAGAATGCGGATTTAAAAGAATTTTTACAAAAGATTTTATTTATCAAGGGGACGTTATGCCATTATTTATCAATCCCTTTCATACCTTGCAAACGCTTGAGGGAAAAACAGAGCGCTATCATTATTACTCGTTGCCTGAACTGGAAAAGCAAGGAGTGGGGAATATCCGACGCCTTCCTGTGTCTATCCGCATTATGTTGGAATCTCTCTTGCGCAATTGTGATGGGAAGCTCGTCAAGGAAGAAGATGTCGTTCGGTTGGCTAAATGGAGTGCTGTAAAGCCCCCAGATGGCGATGTCCCTTTTGTCGTCTCGCGCGTCATCTTGCAGGATTTTACGGGCGTTCCTTTACTTGTCGACTTAGCAGCAATGCGTGATGCCGTTGCTGCTCAAGGATTTGATCCGGGCATCATCGAACCCCAAGTGCCTGTCGACTTAGTCATTGACCATTCAGTCCAAGTTGACCGGGCAGGAACGGACGATGCTTTTCTTTTCAATTTAAAGATTGAATTCCAGCGCAATCGTGAACGCTATTCCTTCCTAAAATGGGGACAGCAAGCCTATAAGACCTTTAAAGTCATTCCGCCCGGAATTGGAATTGTACACCAGGTCAATTTAGAATACATTGCTTCTGTCGTGACGGTAAAGCAGCAAAATGGTCATTATCTTGTTTATCCCGACACATTGGTTGGAACAGATTCGCATACCACTATGATCAATGGACTGGGTGTAGTCGGTTGGGGCGTGGGGGGGATTGAAGCTGAAGCGGCGATGCTAGGGCAGCCTGTTTTTCTGCAAATGCCCGAAGTCATTGGCGTGCATTTGAGCGGAAACTTGCAAGAAGGAGTAACGGCAACAGATCTGACGCTGCGCATTACGGAAATGCTGCGCAAAGAAAAAGTGGTGGGAAAATTTATTGAATTTTTTGGAGAAGGAGCGGCTAGCCTAACGGTGGCCGATCGAGCGACGATCGGCAATATGGCGCCCGAATATGGAGCCACCATGGGATTCTTTCCGGTGGATGATAAAACCCTCGATTATTTGAGAATGACAGGCCGTGAAGAGAAGCATGTTCAACTTGTGCGAGACTATTTAGAAGCTCAGCAACTGTTCGGCATTCCTAGAAAAGGAGAGGTGGACTTTACCAAAGTCTTAGAGCTGGATTTAAGCGAAATCCGCCCTTGCGTGTCAGGCCCAAAACGTCCACAGGACCGCATCGACTTAATTGCTGTCAAAGAACGGTTTCAGGAATTGCTTGCGGCTCCTATCTCAGCCGGTGGATATGAAAAATCGCCCACAGATCTTCTGCCTAAAGTTTCTGTTCATTCGGATGGATCTTTCATCCTCTCCCATCCGCATGAATGGGGAGGAACCGAGTCTCTATTAGAAAAAGATGCTCATCCGCAAAGCTGGGGAGAGGTCGAAATGGTGACAAATAGGCCTTATAATCCTCCTGTCATCAATCCCGGTTATTCAGAAATTGTTCCTTCCGATCTTATGTTGCGACACGGATCCATTGTCATTGCAGCGATTACTAGCTGCACGAATACGAGCAATCCAAGCGTTATGATAGCGGCAGGTTTGCTAGCGAAAAAAGCCGTTGAAAAAGGACTTGGAATCAATCCTTTAGTCAAAACGAGCTTGGCGCCAGGTTCGCGCATTGTCACGGATTATTTAGATAACACGGGCCTTCAAAATTACTTAAACGCGCTTGGATTTCAATTAGTCGCCTATGGCTGTACGACGTGTATTGGCAATAGCGGACCATTGGATGAAACCCTTGAAAAGGCCATTAAGGACTATGATATCATCACAGCCAGCGTGCTGAGCGGCAACCGCAATTTTGAGGCGCGCATCCATGGCGCCGTTAAAGCGAATTTCCTCATGTCCCCTCCTTTGGTTATCGCCTATGCAATTGCCGGACGTATTGATATTGATTTGGATAAAGAGCCTTTGGGGGTAGATCAAGCAGGCCATCCTGTCTTTTTAAAGGATATTTGGCCTTCTTCTCAAGAAATTGAAGAGGCGATTCAGCGGGGATTGCGGCCAGAGATGTTCAAGACGCGTTATTCCCATATCTTGGAAGACAATCCCGTTTGGAAAGAAATCATCACTCGCGAGGGCGCTCAGTATGATTGGGAGATTGCCAGCACCTATATTCAACAACCTCCTTATTTTGAAGGATTTACTTTAGAGCCTCCCAAACAGAAAGAACTTAAGCGCATGCGGGTTCTGGCCTTATTTGGCGATTCGGTGACAACAGACCACATCTCACCGGCCGGATCTTTTAAAGCGGATTCTCCAGCAGGTAAATATCTGCTTTCCTTGGGAGTAAAAGAAAGAGAATTTAACAGCTATGGAAGTAGAAGGGGAAATCACCTGGTTATGATGCGTGGAACTTTTGCGAACGTGCGCTTGCGCAATAAGCTGGCAGGCGATAAAGAGGGCGGGTATACACGCTTAATGCCGGACAATAAGGAAATGGCGATTTTCGACGCTTGCCAAATTTATAGCGAAAGAAAAGTTCCCCTCATTGTTTTTGCAGGGAAAGACTATGGAATGGGCAGCTCGCGTGATTGGGCGGCTAAGGGGTCGGCTCTTTTAGGGGTCCGAGCCGTCGTTGCGCGCAGTTTTGAACGCATTCACCGCAGCAATTTAATCGGAATGGGCGTTCTACCGTTGGAATTTAAAGATGATCAAAGCTGGGAGTCTTTGGGAATTACAGGAGAAGAGCAGTTTTCTATCTTAGGCCTTGAAAACGGACTTCATCCCAATCAAGACCTTATTCTTGAAATTGAGCGCAAGCAAGGAAAAGAGCAGATAGCGGTCATTGCCCGGTTAGATACGGCAATTGAAGTAGACTATTATCACCAAGGCGGTATTCTGCCTTATGTGCTGCGTCAAATTTTAGCTTCCACTGAGGAAAAGGAGGACAAGTAAGAGGTCAGCGGCTATGAACGTCTCGTTGCAGCTCTCGAACGTCTTTGCGAAGCTCTTCAATGGATTGCTCGATGGAATCAAAACGTGCATTTCTTTCCTTGGTTTGCTGAAAAGAAAGGATGAAATAAATTAAAAAGGAAATGACTAAAATAAGGATCAATTTGGCACTAGAAATTTGATTCATTGTTGATACCCTAAAAGAATTCGATAAATGTATTAAATAGAATTTTTGTTAAATTTAAGCTACTAAATTGTGCTTTTCTGAGAGTCAATGAAATTTCTATGCGATGAAATGCTGGCGCGCTTAGGCCGTTGGTTGCGTGCGGCTGGATATGATACGGAAATTATCACGCGTTCGCTTTCCGACTCAGCCGTTTATCTCTTAGCTTTGCAAGAGCGGCGTTTATTGATTTCCCGCGATCGCCACTTTTTAGAGATAGATCCTCGGCAAGAGCATGTGCTTTGGCTGAAAGCCAATGAATTGAAAGAGTGTATACAAGAAATCAATGCGAAGCTTCCTCTCAATTGGCTTCATCATCCCTTTAGCCGTTGTTTAATCTGCAATCAAATGCTTGTCAAAGCAGATGAACAAGCTAGGAAAAGCGTTCCAAAAGATATAGGGGAGAGAGAAAAAGATTCCCTTTTGTATTGCATGCATTGTCAAAAAACATACTGGGAAGGAAGCCATACCAGACGCATGCGCGAAACGCTAACAAAATGGCAGAATCAAAGGGAAAAGAGTAAAGATTAAGAGGGTTTTTTAGAATTTTTTTCCTTGTGAGAAGAAAGCCTTCCTTTTTCTCTCTCTTGCTTTTCCCCTTTTTGCTTCTTCTTTTTTAATTCTCCTTTTTCTGATTTGGCGGTCATAATTTCAAAGGGTTTGGGGAGAAGAATATCGATTTGCTGAGTGATAACATGGCGGTGCGCCTTTTGCAAGGCATACACTTCAATGTCATATTGAGAATAAGGAGGCAGTTGGTTAGAAATGGGATCCATAAAATACCCATAGTAGATCAATCTATCTATTTCTATTATAATTTGTCTTTGATTTATTTATCAAATAGACGCACCTTGCAATTGCACTCGGTTTAAAATGAATTGCCCTAGTCATCCGATAAGGGAATTCCATTCAGGTCTCTCGCCAGTCTTCGCAATAATTGTCTTCCTATAGTTGTTAGGTGCGTTTTGCTTTTATTGGCTAATAAGACAATTCCAATTTTTTTATCGGGGATAAAGCCAATATAGCTGGAAAACCCTGCCATGCCTCCATTTTTATCGATAATCAACCAGGGAGGACTTTGAAAGCGCTGCCAGCCTAGGCCAAGAGTTAAATGAGGATTGACTTGAAAGAATCCTTGCTGAGCGAATCGCATCGCTTTTTGAAGAAAAATCGGTCCTCTGAGCCCTAAATTAGCCTCCAGGAATTTGAGCATATCTTGGCTTGTCGAACGGATAGCTCCGCTTCCTGCATTTAACATGGGCTTATAAGAAGGAGGAATGGGTTGCCCTTCTTTGTTGTACCCTCTAGCAACATGCGTTCGCAAATCCGATGGAACGAAGATGACAGTCTCTGTCATATCTAAAGGAAAAGTCACCCATTGCTGAATAGTTTGCTCATAAGTTTTACCCTCGGCATGGGCGATGGCTTTGCCTAGTACGCCGAATCCTAAATTGGAATACGCATAACGTGTTCCGATGGGATATGCAGGCGTCCAATTTTCCAAGAAATGAATGAGGAAAGTTTGATCAGGCTTTCTGCCTCTATTCAAAGCGGGAAGAGTCCGCGGCAAGCTGGAGGTATGTGTCGCCAATTCGACTAAAGTGACTCGATCGATCGCCTGGGGATGTTTAATGGCTGGAAAATATTTTGTGACTGCATCATTTAAATGCATTCTTCCTTTCAGCACTTCTATGGCTAGAGCAGTAGTCGTGAATACCTTGGTAATAGAGCCAATTTCAAAAAGAGTGGATGGAGTGACCGGAATCCGACGTTCAGGATCGGCCCAGCCAAAGGACAAAAGAGAAGGATGGCCTTCATAGAGCAAAGCAACAGCGATTCCCGGAATGTTTTGTTGCTTCATAACCCGTTGAATAGACTGCTCAATGAGAGCCATTGTTGAATTTTTTTCGCTTGCTAGTTGTCCCAAAAGAGAAGAAAACGGTAACAAAGCTAAGCAAAAAAAAAGTTTTTTGATCATTCGAACCTGCTTTTTTCTATTATCATGCTATCAATTATTTGTACTTATTAAAAACAGAATGACGTGATTAATTCAAGCTTGTTAAAAATATGTTTACTGTTGTATAAGTTTTATTTCCTCTTAGAGCTTGTTAAATAACTCGAATTCAAACAATTAGAAGTTTTTTTGATGATCTCTTATCCATTTATCTTTTAGGAAGGAAAGGTACTCCTCAAAGTCGGGCCAAATAAAAATTGATTTGACGCTTTGACATCCTCATTTCATCTATTTGCTATCAAGTGCTTTAAATCTATAAAAAGCTATTCATCATTTTGTATCGATGGTTATTTGATTTGTTTTGTTTTTAAATATTTAATTTAAATAATAGTGAGATTTTTTTAATGAATATAATATGTGATTTTTCCCGGGATACAAAATTTCAATGTTCCCATGATATTTTAGTAGAGAACTGGAATCAAGATGGGTATGACCTTACAGTTACAGAGGGAGAATGTGGAATATGCGCGCAACGAGAGGTAAAAGTTTTAACTCAATTAGGGGCGGAAAGGTTTGGAGTTAAAGTTGGATTTTGTCCTTTATGTGTGGCTGTTTGTCTTCCAGAAACACCTTGTTTTGAAGCTTCGGTGGGATTTTCTGATTCAGAGGACAAGCATGTGATCAGAATGGATAGCGAAAAAGTAGAGGCCTTCCTGAAAGATCCCATACGCTCTGGTTGTTTGTCTGAGGAAGAAATTAATGGATTAATTGAAGGTGTTGCTAAACACAAAAATAATCCGAGTTTGGCTCAAGCAAGGGAATACAAAAAGAAGGCTTATCAATGTAAGGATTGCTTCGGATATATTTTGGAGATGGTTAAAGGAGAGAACTATACATTCAGTGATTTATCTAATTCAAGAAAGCACGGGTTTTATACAGTGGCATGCTTTGGGTGTCTTTCATTAGTTCAAAGGATAAATAATTGTTCCATGGTTATATGCCCAGATCCCCTTTGTCAGACGCAATGTTGTACATTTTGTTTAAACGGAGCTTCAATTGAAAAAGAGCTTCAGCATGATATTAAACTCTGTTCAGAGAGAATTTCCAATCAAGAAGTTCCGCCGGAGCCGCGTCTGTGTGATTGTCCCGATCAAAAAGAGCAGATTTAATTTCAAAAGCAGGCAAAAGTCTACGTGTCTAATTTTGATGCAATAGAATAATCCTTCAGGTAAAAAGGTTCTCTACGAGAGCCTGGTGTAATGGAAGCGGCGAATAAGGCGGCTAAAGCGACCGGAATTTTATCAGCTGCCCGCATGGTTTTTATGTCAGAGGCGCATCCTAATCCTTATGTCGAAGCGCGTATGCCCGATCAAATGTCGGAGATGATTCATCGGCAAGCCGATTTTCATTTAGATTTTCCTATATTTGTTTGAGGAGGAATGGGAACCGACTTTGAGCTCGCTTTGGAAGAGGCCGAACGGAAAGTCAATGTCTCGCATCCCACTCCTGTTCTTCTATTGGATTCATCAAGCTACTGGGAAAAAAGATCACTTCACGCTTTCATTGCAATCGAGAAGCTGGAACAATCAAAGGCAGAGACTGGATCAGCACCTGCTTCATTTGCGTTCAATCTGCAAAAGAGGCGCTAGAGGTTTACCAGGCTTTTATAGACGGACAGCTTGTAATTGGAAAAAAAAGCCCTATCTATGCAAGAGGATTTTGCATTTGGGCAAAAGATTATTCTCATTTTCATCAGGAGTAGACGAATGAAAAAGCATATCTTATCCGTTTTTACAGTGATAGGCCTGGTGGGCTTAAAAGGCCTTCCCTTAATGGCTGGAGGAGAAGGATTTAGCCAGGAGACGCAGCCATTAAATATGGAACGGGAAAGCATTGTTGAGTTAAATAGCAGCAATTTTGCTAGCGAAGTTTTAGAATCTGAGCAACCGGTTGTGGTTGATGTGTATGCGGACTGGTGCTATCCTTGCCAATGCCTGAAGCCTATTTTTGAGTCTGTTTCTCAGACCTTTAGTCCGACGGTTAAATTTGCCAAAGTTAATTATGATTGGCAATCGGAATTGGCAGATGAATATAATGTCAGGTGCCTTCCTACATTATTATTCTTTTATCAAGGAGAAGTGCTATTCAGCTTAAAAGGTTTAGTTCAGCAAGAAGAACTGGAAGGCTATATCCAGGCTTTCTTAGACAGTATTAATTCACCAGGCGTATTGAATTAATTAGTGGCCTTGCTTGAGGGAAATGATGGGGCTGTAGGCGCCAACTAAGGTCCGCTTCCACCACCATCCCTTTTCTTTTTTCTCTTTAAAACTACTGAACGTATAGTCGTACATGAGAGCACGGACATATTTAGGTGGTTTATCGGGAAACGGATTGTTGCGCAGAAGCTTTAGGACATCTGGAGTTCCTTTAAGCAAATGAAAAAGCAGGTGTTGGAACCATCTCTCATCCCTAAAGTCCGAAAAAGGCAGGAACCATGCCTGCCAATCTAGGCGTGGCTGATAAGGCGAAATTCTTCTTGGTCTGCGTGTAATCTCGGATGGCTTATAGTAGAACAGATATTCTTTCCACTCATGCATGTCTTCACTTCCTTCTATGATAATTTCAATGCGTTCCGTGGTCATCACGGCAAAGATGCCGTAAGGATTGACCAAATGAAAGGAAGAAAACCAGTTAAGCCAGCGCCCGATCTGGCGGTTGCGGTAAAAGTGATGCCATAAGCGCATGAGCTGCAAAGTAATAAAGAAGAGGCTAATAATAGTAATGGAAATATCAAGGTAAAGGGGAGGAGGAGATTGAGGGGGTAGAGCGAAAAAAGAAGAAAGAACAGCATTGCTAAGCAGAATGGTGGAAAGGATTGCCGTCAAGTAATTTAAAAAAGATAAATTGCCCGTAAACCAAATGGCGTATTGGAGTCCAAAAAGGGCAATAAAGACTCCTAGGCGAATGGTATCGGTTAAAAATATGCCAAAGGGAATGATTAGCTCGATAATGAACATCAGGATCGTCGACAATTGATGGAATTTCAAAGGGAGCTTATGAAAATACCAGGCTTGCGTATTGGGAAGCGGCTGTGTCTGGTAATGATAAGCAATGGCCGTATGGTTTCTCCAGTTGACGTCCCGGCTTTGAATTTTAACTGCTCCGGCTTGCACGTGAAAGCGGAATAAAAGAAGATTAATGCAAATCCATGCCATTAAGTTTGGAACGGGGGTCAAGCTTATGAGAAAGGCATAACACGTTGTCTCAAGCAAAAATCCTTCCCAGCCAAAACTTAAGAAATCTTGTCCCACAGAGACAATAGAAAGATACAAGCAATAAAGCAAGACAAGGCATAAAGAGGGATAAAATCCCCACATTAAACAAATGGACACAAGGATGCCGCTTACGACTAATCCCACCAACGCTCGATCGCTCCACTTAATCCAAAAAAGCGAAGGGGCATAAAGATAGGCGCGTTTACCATAATGCATTTTTAAGAGCTTTAGGTAGTCTGAGATAGGCAGAATCCCCTGGCTTCCAATCAATCCTTTAATCTGAAAGAAAAAAGCGCCAATGGCCCAAAAATAAACAAAACCAAGCAGGCGGGGAAATAGGGATGAAATGATAGTATAGGATGATGGATCAAGCATGCGCATGTCCCTTAAATGATTTTATTGCCATCAAAAAATGTTTTAAGATTTTTGACAAGCCTTCAATCGGCAAAGCGTAAGCGGATTAATTTTTCTCCCTTCCATCGTTTAAAGATCGCGAGAAAAGGCGCGTAAGAGCGATCAGGCCTTTGGGCAAGGTCTGCCGCCAGCATTCGTACTCATGCCCTCCTTCAAATTCTGCGTATGAAACAGAATATCCGCGCTCTTGCAAGAGATCGCGTATGCGGCGATTAATAGAAACCATGCTTATTCCATCTTTGTCCATACCGGTTTCTCGATTGCCGACATCCATATAAAAGCGAATGGGAAGACGCGGGTTGGCGGTTAATTGCTGGACAAGCCAGGGCTCTTTTGTGTCCTTGATTGTCCAATAGAAGGCTCCCGATTGCGAAAGGACATTTCCAAATAAATGAGGATAGTTGACAGCTGCATAAGCTGCAGCAAGCCCGCCATAGCTGGACCCTGCTAGAATCATTTCAGCTGACCGATCAGTGACTGCATAGTTTTTTTTTACCCAAGGCAGTAATTCTTTAGCTAAAAAGGCTGCAAAAGGGGCATGGCAAGGCAATTCGCGATTGCGGGAAGGTTGATCAATACTGCTCACGAAGACAGCGATAAGAGAGGGAACGGCTTTATTCGCAATTAAATTGTCTAAAATGGTGGGGGTAGGAATCAGATCGCTTACATAAGCTTGGCCATCAAAAACAATCAGCAAAGGATAAGTGCGTTCTTGAGGAGAATAAGCAGCAGGCGTATAGACCCAGATGTCCCGTTTATTTTTTAAGAACCGGCTTTTTATTTGATAACGCGCCAGCCGGCCTTGCGGAATGCCTGTTCTTTGCAGGCTCCAATCAGAGGGTTGCGAAGGGTCTATTTGAGCGAACAGAAAAGCTGAATGAAGAGAAAAAAGAGAGGAAACAAGGAGCCATAAACTGAAGAATGGACAAAACAGGCTAGGGATTTTTCGCATAAAAACTTAAAACAAGCATAAAAGAATAATTTAAAAATATAGGCAAGCTGAAGCATTATCTAGCTTTATATATGAGTAAATTAAAAAATTGCAAATACCCTGGTTTATGCTGAATTCTTTTGAAGAGAAACTTTTGCGTAAAGGACGCTCTTTTTGGGAGTGGCCAGCTTCTTTTGGCAAACAAGCCATTCATTATATCGAACAAGGCGAAGGTGAGAAGCATATCCTTCTCCTTCATGGCTTTGCTTCCCATACTTATACATGGAGATATCAAATTCCATTTTTAGCTGCCGAAGGCTATCATGTCTGGGCTTTGGATTACATGGGCCATGGGCTAAGCGATAAACCTGCGATTTCTTATCAATTTAAGCACTTTTTGGAATTGATCAAATCCTTTATGCAGGCGCAAGGGATTTCTAAAGTCCATGCTATCGGCAATTCAATGGGGGGCAGTCTAGCCTTAGCCCTGGCAGCAAACTATCCTCAAATGGTCTGTTCATTAACTTTGCTCGATGCAGTCGCCTATCCGTTCAATATGCCTTTTATAGCCCATGTTGGAAAAATAGGAGGAAAGCTCCTCTTTCCTTTTATTAATGAGACCGCCATCCGCTTATTCTTACGGCAAATCGTCTCTGATCCTTCTCATATTACTCAAGAGCAAGTACAAGCCTACTTGCTTCCCTTTCATCTCAAGGGGGGAAAAGAAGCCCTGATTGAAATGATCAAACATTTTGACTTCCAAACCATGATGCAGCTCTATCGCAGGTTTTCCCTTGTTGTCCAGCCACTTCTTGTTATATGGGGAAAAGATGATGCTTTTATTCCACTTTCGCATTTTCACCGCTTCGGAGAAGATTTTCCATATGCCCAATCGCAGCTTATCGCTCAGGCAGGGCATATTCCTCAAGAAGAACAGCCTAAACGTGTTAATGAAATTCTTGGCGAGTTTTTAAATTCCTGTAATAAGGGACTGCCCTAAGAATATACCCTAGGTTATCAGTGGGGCTAATTCCTCTTTAAAAGGAAGGAAAGATTGGGTCAAAGTCCATTTTTTATTTGGGAAAAATAGTAACTTTGGTGAATCGGTAGATTTTTTAATGGATTTAAATTCCTAAAAATAAATAGTTTGCGGTTTTTGAAATTCTTATTTCAATGCTTGAAGGATACTATTTTATTATTCAATTCATTGATTTTTAATTGATTATGAAAAAATGGATGAGTGTTTTTGTAGGGGCGGGAATTTGCTTTAGGATGAAAGGACGAATTTTATTTAGCGGGAATTGACTGTAGAATTATCTCGTCTATTTGCAGTTTTTGATCATAAAGTAAAGATTTTTTTTGATAAAAATTCAAAAAAAATTCAGATTAAAGTTAAAGGAATTTTTTTAAGCATGGGTTGGGTTTGCTAATCCAATGTGAAAAATAATGATCCTTACGATAGCGGCCATATTGGCTTTCTATTCTGACCATTAGCGATGGCCTCTATCAAAGTTTGATCCAAACCGCACTGAAAGGAGGTTGTTATGAGAAAGATGTGTTTATTCTTTTCTCTCATATTGTGTTGTTTTGTGACTTCTTATGGATTTGCCCAGCCATATGAAGGTGGCTACGGTGGACCAGAATATGGTGGTGAGTATGCAGGCGGCGGCTACGGCGGCGGCTATGGTGGTGGTGAGTATGCAGGTGGTGGCTACGGCGGCGGCTATGATGGAAATTGTGGCCAACCATGCGAGCAACCATGCGCACAACCATGTGAAAAGCCTCTAAACGACTGCTACTGCTTATATTGCAAGTATTGCCCTCAATACTATAACAAGTGGCACTGCCACTATGAACCAAAGTACTGCTATAAGAAGTGCTGCCGTTATGTTCCTCAGTACTATGAAAAGTGCTGCTGCCGTTATGTTCCCCAGTACTACTCAAAAACATGCTGCCGTCAAGTTCCTCAGTACTACTATACTTGCCAATGCCACTATGTGCCTAAGTATACATGTGAGCGTTGCTGCAAATGGGTACCAAAGTACTACTACAAGCATACATGCCAACCAACATGTACACAAGATTCTTGCGTAGAAACACGCTAAGATCAATTTTTAGACAGGTAGGGCTCTCTCTCTACCTGTCTTTTTTTTCCAGCAACGCTACACATCTAATTTAGCAAAATTCGTGCCAATTTCTTTGAAAATAATTCGAATAGGGATGCATCGGTTAGTAGACGGCATGCTCTAGAGATTAAAGAAAATGAGGCATGTAGAATTTATGGAGAGTGGCGAGGCTTTTCAGCCTCGGCTGGTAATGCCTCCTGCTTGCTCTATTCAAAAAAACAAGCCGTTAATTGCTTGCGGCTATGGAGTTTCCTGTCATTTATTTGACAATCAAAATTGAGAGCAGAGGCCATCGGATAGGAATTAGCGGATGGTCGGCTAACAGAGGTTCTAAGAGGGGAAGCGAAATTCATAATGCCTATATTCAAGATTGTTTCTCAGTCAGGACCTTTCTCTTCTTATTCCTTATCTGAGGATAGATATTTTCCTAGATTCTTTCGTTAAACCTTTCCTCCATTCGAATGGGAATAGGACTAGGAGGGGTGACGGGAAAGAAATGTCGAATCGCATATCTGATAATGCGCTCGCATAGATCATAAATTATCCCTGCCAATAAAGCTGCTGAAAGGCGCACAGCCCAAGCTGAATACCATTGGACGGTGGGCATGGCAGCCCCTACGCCTATATATCCAACAAAATAGCGTAAAATGCGAATAGCAATTCTGTCGATTGCTGCCATGAGCCCAATATCATAAGCAAATCCTAAGCTGTACAATCCAGCTACGCCAGCCACAACAGCTCTGGGCGTCCAATGCAAAATAAAATGGGAAAAATTATCACAGGAACAAAATTGATTATTGAGGCTTTGCAGGGAAGAAGAGGGGCTCATATTGTGTTTCTCTTGGAAAATTTTTTGTTAATAATTATTAACCTGAGCGTTGCGTTTTTCTGTCTTTCGGACTGATGCGAACGCTCTCTCTGACTTGCCTTTTTATTCCTATTCCAGGCTTTGGCAGAGGTGCAAGGGCAAAAGCTCGATGCTCAAGTTATTGGTTTTAAAATACGCTATCTTAAGAATTGAATGAATAAAATGTATCCATTTCTGTGTTTTTGCTTATTCCTCCATTAATCCTAGCTGTTAGCGGTGAGGAAGAGAAGGGGGATGGCTAAAATAAGGGGAATGCCTCTTTCCAATTTCTCGAATTTCTTTCTCAAATAGTTGATTGACAATTAATAATCTCTTGTCAAAACTGCAATATCTTGGCTAACAAATCGAATTTTAGATGGTCTGAGTTGGAATTTATAGCAGATTGTAAATCAGATGAAAATGACTTCGTAAGAATACTTATTAGAACGAACTTAAACATGGCTGACATTTATGAAAGGATTTTGGCTCTCTTGCTTGATTTATGTGGGTGTTTTGCTAGGAAGTTGTCCCCTTCAAGCCAGCTTCTTATGGATGACTGGAGGAAACCAGGTCTTTGTCGGACCGGAAATTTACCATGTAAAAAGAACAAAAGAAGGAGGCGCTGCACAGCATGGCTATCTTTATGGCGTACGAGTGGGCTATGAACGAGTCAAAAGATATAAAGTCTATTGGGGCTTAGATGGACTATATGCGACAGGGTCATTGAAAGGCAAGTTAGATGGGCAGCACTTAAAATCTAATCTAACAGATATCAATTTAGAAGAGAGGGTGGGCTATACTTTCCAAGCAAAATGTGACTGGAGACCCTCTTTAACGCCATTTATTGGGATTGGGTATTTTTGGGAGAAGAATAACTATAAGCATCCGTCTGACATGCAGATTCATTTTCATAATCGGTTTTCTTATATTCCTGTCGGATTCCTGTCTTCCGTACAGTTTGGACCTTATTTCTCCATGGGGGTTAACTTTAAGGCAAGAATCATTTTAGAGGGCAAGAATGAGGTGTCCAATGATCCTAAATTTGATGATGTTACTCAAAATTATGAGGAAAAAATCCACTATCGGATTGAGCTCCCTTTTACTTATGAAAGATGTTACTGGGGAAAAGAACTAGGAATCAGCTTGGTTCCTTTTTATGAATATCGCCAGTATGGGCATCGTCCAAATTTTCCTTTTGATTTTCTGGAAACAAAGTTCAAGTTGTATGGAGTTACTCTTAAGTTCCTCTATTTCTTCTAAAGGAAGAAGGCAGAAAAGAATTGAGTCGATGAGAGCTATAAAGGAGATAAATATTTATGTCAAAGTGGATCAATATTGTTTTTGGAGCGCTTGCCATTTTCAGCAGCGTTCCTCATTTTGGATTTAGCGCTAACTTAACGCTAATTGATGCGTCGGGGCAATCAACGGAAGTTTATATAGACCCATCCGATCGTTTTCAAGATGTGATGCAATTCGTAGGAAATTATTTTCAAGAGGGCGTCGAATCGGATGAGGAAGTTGCTCTTCCTATCTGCTACACAGGGTTAAATCAAGAACCCACCGCGCTGACCTTTATTGTATCAAATTCGGATATTACAATCCGAAAGAAGTCGGCGGGACGCAATTATTCTCAACCAGTCTCTAAGCAAGAGAAAAAAGACATCGCTTATATCGTCAATACGCTTGCTAAAGAGTCTTTAATCAGTATAGCCAATGCAAAATCGTCTTTAAAAAAAGCTGGTGAGCGCATTGATCATGTTCATCCTCTTCGTTTTCTCATGACGATTTTTACCGATGAGGAGCTAAAGGCTGGCGTACACGCGATTCGAGGCCGCACGTCTTGGATTGCCGATGAGTTTTTTTCTGGCATTGTAGGAAGCTTAAGTGAAGAGGCGTCTAAACAGAACCTTAAGCCTGAGTTTATTCAAGACTTTGCTGGGCAAGTCAATATTTCTACAGCATTGATTTTACCGCCTATTCAACAAGCGAGATGGAAAGATTTTGTAAATGTTCTGATTGATAATATTCCCAGAAGCAATGATCCCAACCGCTACAATATGTAATTCAACTATTTCCATTTTGCCCGCTTGAAGAAGCGGGCAATGATGGCTAGTCCTCCTCTATACTCTTTAAGCTAAAAGAAACGATTTCTTTGCATTCTACGAGAGGGATTGGAAAGAAATGCCAGATGAGAAAATGTGGGCTTTTTGCAAAATTGCCGTCAACCTATGCTGACAGATAAAGGCCATCCTTCTTTTTAATTCGCTTTGGGTTCAATGCACTCAGGAGTGTCGTTCTTCCAGGAGTTGACCTTAGGAGAGACTTCATAGACTTCCATGCGCTTGGCTGGATAAGGATGCAATAAAGGCTGCAAATGAGCGCCCACTTGAATGGAGGGATCCAGCCATTTATCTTCTTCATCGGGAAGCAATATAACTGGCATACGATCGTGGATAGGGCGAAGCAAGTCGTTGGCTTCTGTTGTCAAAATAGTGAAGCAATAGGCCTTGCTGCCATCTGGTTGCGTGATAAAATCCCATAGGCCGGCAAAAGCAAAAATAGGCTCTTTTTTAACAATAGCTCGATAAGGAATTTTTTTTGTTCCCGCTTTTTTCCATTCAAAGAAGCCATCGGCTGGGACTAAGCAGCGTTGGTGTTCGAAATAGCGCTTGAATAGAGGCTTTTCCGTCAAGCTTTCGCTTCTAATATTGATGAGGGTGTAGCTTGATTTGGCCGATTTATTCCAATGAGGAACGAGTCCCCAAAGCATGGGGATGAGCTGCCTTTTCCCTTGAACATGCGCGACAGTTAATAAAGGCTGGGCCGGAGCAATATTATAGCGTGGTTGAACGGATGTATCAGGAAGCGGGACATGAAAGCGCAGGGCTAAATCTTCAATATCATCAATCGCAAGTGAAAAGCGACCGCACATCTTCCACCTCCTTCCGATTCGATTTTCCTTATAACAAATTTTAGGATTATCCGCCTGTCCGTTCGCATGGCTTAAAATGATTTGTTGCGCCTACACCCATGCCAGCGTCCTCTATCTAGAATCCAGGGGATCTTGCTGGGTTTTCAATAAATTCAGAATATTGAGATTAGGCATTTGCAAAACCAATTTGTCTAAGATGTTCTGGTAGACATCTTCTGATAGAAAGGGAGTGCGGCTCAAAATGACCACGTGGGTCTGAGTCGGTTCGCTTACGACAGCATAGCTGTAATCATCGGCCAGTTGAATGATCCAATACTCTCCGCTAAATACCCAGTTAAAACGCTGAAAAGGAGGAAAAATCAGCTTTAGTTTAGCATTCGACGCTTGATCCATCACGACAGCCGATCCTTCCGCTCTTTCTACTTCATGAGGACTATTGCCTGTTTGGCATTGAGTGACAATGTGAATGGACCCATCTGCTTTTAAGGTATAAATAGACAGGGTATTGTGCGCGCATGCCCATTTCCAAGGATCACGCAAGCGGGCAATTTCATACCATGTGCCCATATAACGATGTAAGTCGACATGGGCGACAGTGTCTAAATGGGGCGTGTCCGATCCCGATACTTGTCCGCAAATGAGCAGGCAAAGAAAAGTAAAGGAAAGTAGAAGCTGCTTAGCGAGCATAAACCTATTCCTGTTTTTATGTGAGGGTTGAATTATCCTGTGAAATTCACCATAGCCCCTGTTTTAAGTTGAATCAAGAAAATTTTTATAGTAAATCTTAAATAATTTCTAAATCAAATGGCCATTCATGTTCACACGCGGACATCGACCTTCTATTGCAATTATCGGCGGCGGATTTTCCGGCCTGCTTGTTTTGGATAACTTGATTAGGTTAGCTTATCAAGCTTTTGATATTTTCTGGATTGAGAAGACAGAAAATTGGGCGCGAGGAGTTGCCTATTGTACGCAAGAAAGCTGCCATCTTCTTAATGTTTCAGCAGCTCAGATGGGTGCTTATGCTCATCAATCCTATGATTTTTATAAATGGGTGATCGAACATGAAAAAGAGTGGCGCCTTGACCCAACTTTAGAGTCTGTTCACTTATCACAACAAGCTTATTTGCCGCGCAAGTTATATGGCCTTTATTTAAATGATATCTTTGCCAAAGCCCGCCAACAGGCAAAGAAAAAGGGCATTATTGTCCATTGCTTGCAAGGGGAGGCTTGCAATTTAGAAGAGCTTGGCAATAGGCAAATGAGTTTAGCATTAACAAACGGACAAAAAATTACTTGTGATATTCTTGTATTGGCAATAGGCGCGCCAACGGCTAAGCAACCAAATTTTCTTAAAAATTTACCGGTTGATCATCCTTTTTACCTAGCAGATATTTGGTCAAAACATGCATTCGATCAGCTCCTCTCCGTAGAGAATAGGCGATTGCTTAATTCTCAAGCCTCTATTCTCATTTTAGGAACGGGCTTAACAATGGTGGATGCTTGCCTGAGTTTATTTACTCGGCATTTTCCAGGCCGAGTCTTTGCTTTATCTTCTAGTGGTCTCTTGCCCGAAGTGCATCAAGAAGCCCTCTCCTTGTATCCAATTCCTCATTTTTGGAAGCGCGGCTCATTGACGCTGTTAAGCTTACTTAAAGAGATAAGAAAGGAAATTAAGGCAGCCGCTCAGATTGGATATAATTGGCGAGCCGTCATTGATGCTCTGCGTCCGGCTATCCCGCATGTGTGGCATCATCTTTCGTTAAAAGAACGTTCGAAATTCCTGCGTCACTTGTTTAGTACTTGGAATAAACATCGGCATCGCATGGCTCCTAGTTGCGGAGAGTTAGTGGAAAATCAGCAAAAGCAAGGAAATTTGATTGTATTATCCGGCAATATTCAATCCATTGTTTATCAAACCGACCAAACTTTCTTAGTAAACTATAAAACGGGAAATGAATCCCATATTTTAACTGTACAAGCCCTCTTAAACTGCTTAGGGCCAGAACTGAATATTAGCCAAAACACGAATGAAATTCTAAGAAATTTGCAAGCCAAAGGATACATCAAATTTGATGGTCTAAATAAAGGGCTTGAAGTCAATGCTTCTTATCAATTGAAAGGTCTTCTAGAAGACCGCTTATATGGAATAGGCAATTTATTGTTTGGGGAAAGGTTAGAGACTACGGCTGTACCAGAACTGCGCTCCCAAGCAGATGAGATTGCGCGCCATATTTTAAAAATTATTTGATAAAATCATCTTTGCTTTATTTTAAAAACCTTCTATTACTGTTAACCATGCTATTCATTGATTAAGATCGTTATAAGGAACAGTATGTTTTTTCAAAGAATTTTTACGCCTGGATTGTCCATTTATTCCTATCTCATTGGAGACGAGAAGACCAAACGCTGCGCAGTTTTGGATCCTACGCGATTGGTCGCACCTTATATTTTAGCTGCAGAAAATGCTGGTTTAACCATTACGGATATTATGGAAACGCATGTTCATGCGGATTTTGTATCGGGAGCCAAAGAGCTCAAAGATCAATTAAATGGCAAGCCTTGCATTCACGCCTCAGGTCTAGGGGGGAAGGAATGGATTCCGGCCTATGCCGATCATATTGTTGCTCAAGGAGATCAGGTTAAATTAGGAAGCATCCGCTTATCTGTTTTGCATACTCCTGGGCATACACCCGAGCATATCATGTGGACTGTATATGATGACACACGAAGCGCAATCGTGCCTTGGTTTACTTTTTCGGGAGATTGCCTATTTGTAGGAAGCGTTGGACGTCCGGACTTGCTAGGACCGGAGCATTTCAATACGCTTGCAAAACAGCAGTATCATAGCTTATTTAAAACCTTAGCCCCTTTGCCCGATTTTATGGAGATTTTTCCTTCCCATGGGGCGGGATCGCTCTGTGGAAAGTCATTGAGCGGATTTGCTACTTCCACTCTTGGCTATGAACGAAAATGCAATCCGTATTTGCAACGGCAATCAGAAGAGCAGTGGGTACAAACGGTGAAAAGTGAAGCTCTTCCCATCCCTCCTTATTTTAAGCGTTTAAAGAAAATTAATGTAGAAGGCCCGTCTTTGCTGCGGGATTTGACGGTGAAAGCCGTGAAAGAGCAGAAGGAATTGGAAGGAATGTTTTTATTGGATGTTCGTCATCCTGAGCACTTTGCCCGCTGTTATTTAGAAGGCGCAATCAATATTCCGTTAACCTCTTCTTTTTGCCAATGGGCTGGATGGCTCGTTCCTGAGGCTGTACCCTTGGCTATTATTACGGGAAGGGAAAATCGCATTTCGGAAGTCATCGATCAGTTGCGCCTAATTGGTTTTGATCAACCGATTTACACGTTTGCCATGAAGGAAGAAGAGGAATGTACTGCCCAGCATCTCTCTTGTTTTGCTTATATTTCGGCTGAAGACCTGATGCAAAGACAAAAGGAAAATGAAGCCAATGTGTATATCTTAGATGTGCGTACTCCTGCCGAGTGGAATGCCGGACATATTCCCACTGCTCATCATATTGAGTTAAATAAGCTTTATGAATGTATGCATCATATTCCGCACGATTGTCTTGTTGTCGCTCTTTGCCGCACTGGGTTTCGGGCTTCGACTGCCGCTTCCCTATTAAAAAAATATGGATTTAGTCAAGTCGCAAATGTAAAAGGCGGAATGCAAGCTTGGGAACAAATGAAATTTCCCATGCTGCCGGCGGAAAAATAATAGAAAATGCCTTTTTAACCATTAACAAAGGATTATATATGAATGCGGATACGCAAACTCCATCCCTTCACTTGGGAGATATCGCTCCTGATTTTGTCGCTGATACGACGGAAGGGAAATTTGATTTTCATGAATGGTTAGGCAATTCTTGGTGTGTATTTTTTTCGCATCCGAAGGACTTTACACCTGTTTGCACAACAGAGCTTGGGATGGCTGCTCGCTTAAAAACCGAATTTGATAAGCGGAATGCCAAGCTGATCGCTTTAAGCGTAGAAAGCGTCTCTTCCCATAAAGAATGGATAAAAGATATTAATGAAATTCAACGAACTAATCTCAACTTTCCCATTATTGGAGATGAAAACAGCTACATTGCCCATCTTTATGGAATGATCCATCCCCGGGCTAATGATACCTTTACAGTCCGTACTGTCTTCATCATTGATCCAAATAAGAAAATCCGCATGATGATGACTTATCCCGCTGCAACAGGCAGAAATTTTGATGAAATTCTTCGGGTATTGGATGCCATTCAACTCACGGATCAATATAGCGTGGCCACTCCTGCTAATTGGAATCAGGGGCAAGACTGCGTCATTCTTCCAAGCATTACCGATGCTGCAACGTTGACTAAATTGTTTCCCAAGGGATACCGCGAAGTCAAACCCTATTTACGCTTTACTCCACAGCCAGGATCAAATCCTTCCAAATAAGAGAACTGAAGAGGGATTTCCCTCTTCATTTTTTAACACACCTTTCAACTCGTCTTCGCTCGATTTCTTGCAGAGAAAAATTAAAAAAATGCAAGCAACTTTATAGAAAATTAACTTGAAATTAATAGATAAATGAATTATTTTTTTAAATCTATGGGGATATTGTTTTTTGCTTTATAATATAATTAAATAGATTTGATATAATAAGGTTATCTTAAAGAGGTTATTATGGGCCTGGAACGACCTAGTTTCTTTGAAAGTATTATGATGTCAGCCGCTTATGCAAGAATTGACACAAAACTCGGAGAAAAGAAACCTAAAGATTTATCTTTACGTCAAAAAATTACAAATTTGGTTGATACTATTTTAGCTAAACTATCTTCCAGCTATGCCAATCGCCGAACGGAAATTGCTCATCTCGTCATGCAGGAGCATGCCCAGAAACACTATCCGGTTATTAAAGCAGCTAATGACATTTTAAAGCCTACTCCTTCTAGTCCGATCAATCCGCCTCCTGTGATCAGCCAAGAACCACCTGTTGTTGAAAATGAAAAGCAATCGTCAGAGACCGAGCAGCTTTTTGAAGAAAAAGAAGGTGATTTGGGCACTATAGCTAAAGAGGAGAAAAGCCAGGATCCCATCGAGCAGACTCTTTCACAGCCAGCTCAAGAAACAGACGCTGTTGTCGATTTAGAAGAGAAGAAGGTCGAAGAGAAGAAAACGGAAGAAGAACCCATTCCTCTCCCTCCCGTAGTGGAACATAAAGATTTGCCTCCACCTCCGAGTGATAAAGAATTAGAAGCCTTAGCAGAAACCGAAAAAAAAGCAGCGGCTCCCCATCCCGCTCCTCTTTATCTGCAGAAAGAAGAAAAGATTACTGTTATAGAAGAGACGCCAGACCATATCATCATTGATATTCCAGACATTCCAATTACGGAAGAAGAAATTATGGAAATAATGGAGGATATTTGGAGTTTTGATCAGGAAAAACTGGAAGAGACAGATAGATATAAGATGAAGCAATTTGTTGAATATCTATACGAAAATCCGGGCGCTTATTTGGCTCTCATTGTAGGCCTTCAATATCGGCTAGCCTTAATACAGCAACTTCAGGAGCTTTTGCCAGAAGCTGCAAATGAATTAGATCTCGTGGAGGGCAAGCTGGAAAATATCTTAAAAGATGCGGAAGGTTTGGATGAAGAAGGTATTGATATGCAACGCTTATTCCAAGAAGGGGCAGAAGATACTGAGATAGAGGAAGCCGCAGATAATAAAGAAGAAGTGCGCCAACAAGAGGAAATGTTAAAAGAAGAAGCGCTGCAAAAAGACGAGCAGAAGCCGGCAGGCATGATGGCTCAAGCGCAGAATTTCTTGAGTTCCCTCTCTAATTACTTGGGTGTCTTTTCTGGATTTGCCAGTATTTTTCAAGCTGAAGCCAATGTGGGTAAACTGCCCAAGGAAGAACAAACGGAAGGGCGGCTGGCACAAGAAATCGGCAAAATTGATGAGGATCTTCGTCAAATTCTATAATTTCAAATAAAAAGCCTATATTGCAAAAATCGATATAGGCTTTTTTTATTTTAAGGTTTTACATTTCCGTTAAGAACTGTTATGAACCTGTTTTGACTTTGGGAATTCCCAAGGCCAAGAAAACAAGGGAAATTCCAAAAAAGATCATATTAATTCCCACTAGCAAGCCAAGTGCCCAGAAAGCGGTACCCGGCCATCCCGCCCATATAATCACAGCCATTGCCAGGGCTAGCACGCCATTTAGAATAAACCATCCCCATCTTCTGAAGGGCTTTAATTGAAAACCCAAGATAATTTTAGCTATTCCTTCTAAGGCAAAGAAAAAAATCAGCAAGAGGGTGAGGGAAATAATTCCCGCAACCGGAAAAATCACCATCAACAAGCCGAAGATAATATACAGAATGCTTGTTAGAAGCGAACCCCAAAAGCCTGGCGCTTGCCGTGCTATAAAAGTGCGATAAGCTTGAAAAATTCCTCCAAATAAAATTAACCATCCAATAAAAAGTTCTGTACTCAAAGTCGAAATGCCAGGCATCGCCACGGCTAAAAAGCCGAGCAGAGCAAAAAGAATTCCTTCAATTAATAATAAATTGCGGCTCTTTTGCAATAAATCAATGGGTGTGTCTTCTTCCACCGTGTGCTCCTTGTTAGGATTTTTTTTAATTTGTTATATAAAGCCTTTGATTTGTTGTAAAATAGCAAGTTTTATTTAATGAATGCTTTAAGCGCTAACGGCTGGATGGAATAAGCTGCGCATCATGAAATAGATTAGTATTCCAAAAGCATAAGTAGCTAAGGCTTTCCAGGTTATATAACGAAGATACCATCCAAAAGTGGCTCTTTCTAATGCCATTAAAGCAACGCCGGCAGCAGATCCGATGATGAGAATGCTACCGCCTGTTCCTGCGCAATAGGACATCAATTGCCAGAATTCAGAATCTGTTCCGAAGGTTTTTAAAGAATACATTCCAAGCGTTGCAGCAACAAGCGAAACGTTATCGACCAGAGCTGAGGCTAGTCCGATGGCTATTACAATAATGAAGGGATTGGCGATATGGCTATTGAGCCAGAGAGCTAAAGCCTGTAAGAGGCCTGCACTTTCTAGGGCCATAATGGAAAGCAGCAAACCTAAGTAAAAAAGGATGATGGAGACATCGATGTGTGGAAGGACATTGGTGACGCGTGGAAGAGAAAGCTGCGGCTTAATTGCCGCTAAGAAATCAGTGACAAGCCATAGCATGGCTACCGTCAGCATCATGCCGATAAAGGGAGGCAAGTCTGTCATGATTTTATAAATGGGAACAAAGATTAATCCCAAAACGCCCAAGATTAAGACGAGGACTCCATAAGGTTTAGGGGACGGTAGGGACTCCTTAGGGGTAGCCAGGCTTCCGCGAAGGGCAAATTGATTTAAAAATAGAAAAAAAATCAGGCTAAGGAAGCAGGGAAGGAAAAGATCTCTTACAAGCGGCACTGTTGTGACGCGCTCTCCAATCCATAAGACGGTAGTTGAGACGTCGCCAATAGGAGTCCAGGCCCCTCCGGCATTGGCTGCTATCACAACTGCGCCGCCTATTAGTAGGCGATCTTCATGCTTGTCCAAGAGCTTTTGAATAATTGAAAGCATAACGATTGTTGTCGTCAAATTATCCAAAACACTCGAAAGAAAGAATGCTAGGATGCCGGCCATCCACAATAAAAGAATTTTAGACTGGACGAGCAAGTAGCGAGAAATGATTAAAAAGCCGCCATAGGCATTGACCGTTTCAACGGTAATTAAAGCCCCCCAAAGGAAGAATAAGACTTGGCAGACTTTGAACATTTGTATTTGCAACAAATCTAAGTGCTGGCTAGTCGTTTCTCCGGGCTCCAAAAAGAGAATAGTCCAGCAAGCGACAGCCATGAAAAGAGCGGTTGTCGTCTTATTAATATGAATGATCTCTTCTAAAACAATACTGGCATAGCCCAGAAGGAAAAGGGTTAGGATCCAATGGGCATGAGGAGTCAAGGCGTCCATTCAGATATCCTCTGTTTGTCTTCTGCTATAGCGCAGTTAAAAGCAGAGGCAAAATAAAGTCAATTCTCCTTTTTTGGCATTAGTTCGAGAAGCAAATTGAGCGTGTGGGCGTCTTTAATTAAACCTTCTGCCTTCATCCATTCCATAAACCCGTGCCATTTTTCGCGTTTAATGACTTGTTCGGAGGCAAAAAGAAGATGGGTCTGTTTCCAAGACGCTTCTTGCCAAGGCTCTTTTTCCTGCAAAGCGGAAAATAAAGAGCTGTAAATGTCAAAAGCAAGCCCGGGATGCTCTCGACAAAAGGCTAAGCTTTTCTGTAAGGCTGCCTGAAAACGATAAGCGAAGCCAGATCTGGATTCAATCCAGTCGCTACAGCAAATAAAGACTAGTTCATCGTAGCTAGGCCCTGCACAATCGGCAAGTTTAATGAAGCGCATGGGAAATCCTTGATGGACATATTGAATAGGTTCGATATTCCAAAATACGCCCAATACAGCATCAACTTTCTCAGCTGAGAGATCTGCCAAGGTTGAATGTTTAATAAGCGTAATTTCTTTAAATTGAATGCCTTGTTTGGCTAAAAGGGATGAAACATAATGAGTGGTCAGGCCATGATGTGGGACTCCTAAACGCTTCTGATGCAAGTCGCAAAGTGTATAGATTGGACTTTCTTCTTTAAAGAGAATGGCTCGTAAAGGTTGATCGACCAATAGGCCGATAATTTGGATATCGCCGTGCGCGCTTTCCCGGATGACATTTGGCATATAAGAAAGAGCAATGTCTATCTTCTTCTCTCGGAGGGCTGTAAGGGTATTGATTTTCTCTGCATTCTCTTGGATAGCAAGATCAATGCCTTGTTCCAGAAAAAATCCCTGTTGCTGTCCAACATAAAGAGGAAGATGGAGAGGATTGCGCGTCCAATCAAGCAGAAGAGAGGCTGATTCGTCTGCATAAGTAAAAAAGGGAATAGTCAAACCCCAAAAAAAAGCCATAATAAAATAAAGATTCATTCATTTACTCCTTCGTTTGCCTGTTTAAAAAATAGATCGACACGATAGAGGATGGTTTGGGTTAACGCTCCGGCAAGCAAAAGGCGAGGCAGGTTGACTTGAAAAAGGCCGCGGATTAGGCTGCTTGGCCCTTCTTGTTTAATCATATTTAAAGCAATGCGGTAAAAAGTGTAACGAGAGGTGCTGCATCTTTGCCTCTTTGCAATGACATCAAGCGGATAGCTAACAGACGTGGCGGCCAATCCGCCTAGACTACCCGAACAAGCCGCCGCCAGTGTGCTTGCATGAGTGGAAGAAGAAAAATGCTTCTCAAGATGATTTTGGGCAGTTTCAGATACGAGAAAAAAGGTGGGCCAATAAGCCGCATATTTAAAGGCCGTTACTGAAGACCCTGAGAATAAGGCAGATAGCTTTTGACCTCTCGGAATAGATAAAAGAACAGCCCGGATGGTTTTCTCTTCTTGTGTATAAAGCCTTGCTTTCAAGACTTGTAAAGGGGAAAGAACATAGCTCATCGCAGCCGCCGAGCAGATAGTTGCCGTTAGTTTGGAGAATTGAGCGTCCGCTATGCATGAATCGGTCAGCTTGCGGAAAAAGGGGATGAATCCAAACAGGCAGACATTTTTGGACAGTCCGTTTGCAATAGAAACGCTAACGCCTTTAAAGGGGGTCACCCTAATCGCTTTTATCACCTTTAATTTGTTGGTTGGGCTAACTTGAATTTGCGTATTTATTTTCTCTAATGGATTGAGAACAATCGGAACGATCGTTCCGACCAAAAAGCCTTTTAGAAGACTTTGAGGCCATTCCGGAGTGCTTTGCATAAACGAGTGAAAAGAATGTGAAATTCCCATAAGGCTCCCGAGGTAAATAATGATGAGAGAAAAGGGAATAGCGCGGCGAGGAAAAAAACAAGCAGCAATCAAAGAATGGCAAAGGCTGGCAGAAGGCAGTCTTTGATGTCTCTGAATTTTGATTGCGTGATGACATCCCTACGCTGGTATAACCCAGATCAGGTAATGCGGGTATCATTTCAGCCTGAAATAAATCTTGAAGACAAGCGTTTATGTTCAAGCACCCCGTGCCATTACTTGGCTTGAATCATAAAGTGAGAATAAAATAATGTCAAACCTCTGCTTTCAAAAAGGAAAAGGCCTGGCCAGATAAGCAAAAGGAATATATAAGAAGGTTAAGAGATAACAACTAGGAGCAGAGATGAAAGAAAAACGTTTAGCTTTAGTGACAGGAGGAAATCGAGGGTTAGGCTTGGGAACATGCCGTGAGCTTGCGCAGGCTGGTTATCAGGTTATTTTAGCTAGTCGGGATGAGGAAAAAGGACGGATCAAAGCCCAAGAATTAAATCGAGGGGGATTGTCTGTAGAGGCAATGCTTCTGGACATATCCAATTCGGACAGCATCGCTTCTTTGCATCGGCAAATCGAACAGCGATGGGGACGTCTAGACGTTCTTGTGAATAATGCAGCCATTCTGATTGATAAAGACGATGCCCATCAAGCAGAAGAAGACGCATTTAAGCAAAGACGGCGCGTTTTGGAAGAGACGTTGAATGTTAATGTGGCGGGAGCGTACGATCTGTGCAATCGTTTTGTGCCTTTAATGTTAAAAAATGGCTATGGACGAATTGTGAATGTCTCCAGCGGCCTTGGCCAGCTTAGCGATCCGCATAGCAATTTTGCTGCTTATAGTATTTCCAAAACAGCCCTCAACATGGTGACGTGCATATTTGCCGCTCAAACCAAAGGATCCAACGTTCTTGTCAATTCTGTTTGCCCAGGTTGGGTTAAAACGGATATGGGGGGAGAGCAAGCTCCACGCTCTATTGAAGAGGGAATAAGCGGAATTGTCTGGGCTTCTACTCTGCCCGATCATGGACCAAGCGGGGGGTTCTTCCGCGATGGCAAACCGATTGATTGGTAGCCGAAAAAGAAAAAGAGTAAGGCAGCCCATTTGCCTTCTCTTTTTTAGAAGATGCCTTAAACTGCTAATGGCCTAGATTTGAGGCTTTTCTCTTTTGGATTTTTAAAAATCCTCTAAGCAATCGATGTCGGATCAATGTTTTGAACGCATGGAGACATTTATAAGCGCTTGAAAGCTTCCCCTTCCATTAAAAGGGGAATGCTCAATTGATCGGCATATCCTTTTGAATCTATGCAAAAGTTTACAAAAATCGTTTCCGATTCTTTGAGAGCCGGCCATATTAATTCAAAGGTATCCCTGTTCCAGTGTTCTAGATTAAAGCGCACACGGTCCGGGCCTATTGTAATGATTAGCTGCTGGTTAACTGATTCGACTTCAACTTTCCCAAATAGCTCATGAAAATAAATGCCTGTATAGTGGTCTAGAGGAAGCGCTGGTTTCGGTTCACTGGGCGGTTGGAGCGCTTTAGCTTTCTGGCTTTCGGCTAGAATGTGTTTTTCCAATAGCTCGGTATTCCAGTTTTTTTGGGACTTATTAAAATACAAATCAAAGAACTGCCAAGCAAGCGCATGACTGAGACTTGTCCCGCTTGTGTTGGTTAAAATGACAATCCCTATATTGGCCTCGGGAATAAAGGCGACAATATTGGCAACCCCTGCAGTGACGCCATCATGCCAAATAATGGGATAAGGCGCATAATCTCTGATGGCCCAGCCAAGGCCATAATAATTTTCCGCTTCATGAAATCGGCCAACATAGATATAGCGGCGAAAAGTACGGGAGAGATTAGAGGAGCTAATTAAGGGTGCTCCATTGAAAGATCCCTCATTGATGAGCAGTTTTAGCCAATTGGCCATATCTATCGCTGTGGAATTAATTCCTCCTGCAGGGCCAAAAAGGGTATAGATATAGCGATAAGGAAGATCTTCCGATAATTTTTCGACTTTTCCCTCTAAACGTTTGTGCAGGGCGCTGGCATTTTTAGATGCCTTATATTTTTCGATAGAGGTGCTGCTATCTTTCATGCCTAAAGGCGCAAAAATGCGCTGTTGGATCAGCTGTTCCCACGATAGACCGGTAATAATCTCGAGCATTTCGCCTGCGACCAAAAAGAAAGAATTCTGATAAGCATAGGCAGAGCGAAAGCTGCTAATTGGTTTAATATAGCGCAAATTATGAATCATCTGCTGGCGTGTAAAGCCAAAATAGGCTTGTGTATCTCCGGCATGCGAAGGCAATCCGCTACGCTGGGACATAAGGTCTTGAATTTGAAATTCACGTGTGACCCACGGGTCATAAAGCACGAATTCGGGCATATATTTAATAACAGAATCTTCCCAAGTTAATCTCCCTTCATCGATCATAATGGCCATCAGGGCCGAGGTAAAAGATTTAGAAAGCGAACCTATTTCAAAGAGCGTGTGAGGGGTGACTGGCTGGTTTCCCATCAACTCCGTTACGCCAAATCCCTTAGAATAAATCGTCTTGTCGCCTTTGACAATGGCGATCGCCATTCCCGGCACATTCCATGCTTGGAGGGTTTTTTTGGCTTCAGATTCAAAAGCCGTCAGTGTAGCGGCAAGTGAGGATGAGGACGTTTCAGGAATCTCATCCAATTTTTCGGCTTGAAGAGGAAAAAAGGCGAGGCTTAAACAGTAAAAATAAACAAACTCTTTTAGTCGCATAAGCTGCCTAGGTTGGTAAACAAATAAAGACTTCTAATCCATGTGTTATAGCGGCTTCAGATAATTTTACGCTATTTATAAACAATAAATTTTAAACGCTTTTAAATTCGCCTTGTTAAGTCTAGAGATTAGAGGATAAAGAAAAGGTTGAAAGCAAGGTGCCCAGAATTTCTCTTTTGATAGATATCCTTAATTGTATAAATTAAAATTTTGAATAATTTGTGCAAGATGCACGAATCAAAGGAGCAAATATGAAAGAGAGCGTATCTTTTATTGGCCTTGGGAAAATGGGGTTCCCTATGGCGCACAATTTATTAAAAGCCGGTTTTCCCTTAAAAGTATATAACCGCTCAATTCATAAGGCTGATCCTCTTTTAAAAGAAGGAGCGCAGTTGCTTAACTCTCCTAAAGAAGCCTTTGAAACATCTTCTCTTTTAATGACAATGTTGGCCAATGACGATGCTGTTGAAGAAATTGTCTATGGCCCTCAAGGAATCGGTGAACGCCTAAAAGAAGGGTGCATCCATCTTTCCATGAGTACAATTTCTCCGGAAACAAGCCGAAAGCTTCAAGAGTTCCATCAAAAAAAAGGGGCCATTTACCTTGCCGCTCCTGTTCTAGGACGCCCGGAAGCTGCAGAAGCTAAAAAGCTTTGGATAATAGTGGCGGGAGAAGAGCAGGCGAAAACGCGCGTTCGGCCTCTCCTTGATTGCCTAGGTCAAGGGGTGTTAGATTTTGGAGAAGATCCAAGCCAAGCCAATATTGTTAAATTGCTCTGCAATTTTCTCATTTTTTCAACCATTGAAGCGTTAGCTGAAATATCTGCCCTGGCTAAAAAAAATCAAATTTCCCAAGAGCCTCTCTGGGATCTTATTTCAAATAAGCTCTTTGCCTGCCCGGTCTATCAGACGTATGGAAAAATCATTGCTTCTCAAAATTTCGCGACAGGGGATTTTAAAATGAAGTTGGGCCTCAAAGATATGCGTTTAGTGCAAGACTTGGCGAAAGCAAGTCAAGCTCCCATGCCATTGGCCAGCTTATTGTGTGATAGATTACTAGTGGGACTGGCCAAAGGAAGAGAGTCATTGGATTCTTCCGGGCTTGCTTTGGTTGCATGGGAAGAAGCGGGCCTTCTACAGGAAAAGGAAACGATCTGAAAAAAAGCCAGCCTATTCCCCATCTATTAACCGGAGTTTGGCAGAAGATAGGGGTGTGAAAAAATAGCGCGCTTAGAATGTAATTTCTTATCCTTTACCTTAAGGAGGCTGGCTGCTTTTCTAGTTTATTGAATGAGAATCCTTGAGGAAGGAAAGTAATAAAAATAGCAGATACGATGGGAATGACTCCAACCAAGATAAAAATTAAATCTCCAATGAGGCGGATCCATTCGAGAGTATGGAAAGTTCCGGACATTAAATAGGACAGTTCTCTTGCGTGCCAATATCCATTCTCAATTGCATCCCATAGTTGAAGCACTCCTGCTGGAAATAGATCTAAAATGACCATGAGCGCCATTCCAATATTTAATCCAAAAAAGCCGACTTTGATAAGCGTCTTTGTACGTCTCCATAACGCTTCATTTTGCATAGCACGCATGCAGAACATGACGACTCCAAGCGCAAGCATTCCAAATACGCCGAACATGGCCGCATGCCCATGATTGGGCGTCAAATTTGTTCCGACTTCGAAGTAGGAAATAATCGGGAGATTAATTAAAAAACCAAATATTCCAGCCCCAACGAAGTTCCATATGCCAACTGCAATGAGAAAATAAATTGTCCATTGTTGCTTTTCTGCTAAATAGTGGCCGCATTTGGTGCATTTTGTTTGTGAAACGCGAATGAAATCGCGCGCTTCCATTGTTAAAAGTGTTAGAGGAACGACTTCCATAGCGGAAAAGCAAGCCGCCAAGGCCATGTTGACATTGGTTTGCCCTGTGAAATACCAATGATGTCCCGTGCCTACCACTCCTCCTGCTAAATAGAGAATGGCATCCAAATAAATAATGCGTAATGCTGTAATGGCTCTAATAATTCCCATTTGTACGGAAATAATGGCCACGAGGACTGTAGAGAAAACTTCAAAAAATCCTTCGACCCAAAGATGAATGATCCAAAATCGCCAGTTATCAATCAAGGTAAAATGGGTATCATGATTATAGAAAACGGCCGGGACATAAAAGATAGGAATTGTCGCAGCCGTCAAAAAAAATAAAATAGACAGCTCACGCCTAGCTGGCCTACGAAAAGCGGGCTTTAAGGCTTGAAAAAGAAGAAATAGCCAGAAAGCAAATCCCGCTATAAGCAAATACTGCCAGAAGCGTCCTAAATCTAAATACTCGGATCCTTGATTGCCGATCCAAAACCACCAGTCATCTTGAAAAAAGTTTTTACTGCTTAAATATTCTCCTGCCATGCTTCCTACTACAACAAAGAGGAGGGCTCCAAAAAGACTATTGACTCCAAGCTTTTGGTAGCGCCACTCATTCTGGCTAAGTAAAGGGGCGATAAATAGCCCGCCTGCAACCCAAGCTGTAGCAATCCAAAAAATGGCTAATTGCAGATGCCATGTTCGCAGAAGATTGTAAGGAAAATAATCGATAATAGGCAGCCCATAAAAAGAGGATTCGACCCGGTAATGGGCCAATGCTCCGCCAGTTAAACTTTGCAAGAGAAATAAAAGAGCCGTGATGACTAAGTATTTCGCAATGGCTTTTTGACTTGCTGTAAGAGGCGGAAGGGTTAAATGGGTTTCGCAGACATGCCTTTGCCCGCTTCCACCCCAGCCTAGGCCAAATTTGCTGACGATAAAAAGCACAAGGCCTGTTGCGCCTATAATAAAGACTAAGCTTAAAGCGCTCCATAAATAAGCATCAGCGCTTGGATAATTGCCGGCAAGAGGATCGTAAGGGAAATTGTTTGTGTAGGTGAATTCTTCACCCGGGCGATTTGTTACAGCTGCCCAAGCTGCCCATGCGAAAAAAGAGGTGAGCGCACTTAAATCTTCCGGATCAGAAATATAATTTTTAGGCAATCCCGGAGCCTCTCCCGAGGTAAAATAATTTTTCCAAAAATCAAGGCTGTGCTCATAGGCTTTGCTTTCTTCATCTGTAAGAGTCAGAATGCCTGTTTTAGCGTCATAGCGATTATGTTTTAAAATTTTGATGACTTCTTGCAAAATAGATCCTTGCTCAAATTCTGTTAGTTGAGCAAAAGGCTTTCCATAAATTTTAGTGGCCAAAAGTCTTTGCATGGTCAAGGTTTGTTCATGAAGATGCGAGGCGCTGTAATCAGGGCCTAGATAAGCGCCATGGCCCCATAGCGTTCCATGCTCCATTAAATTGTTTTTCAGGAAAACTTTTTGTCCGTGGGCAACTTGTTTTCCAGTGAAGAGGACTCTTCCTGTTGGGCTAATAACTTGTTCTGGAATAGGAGGGATATTATCATAGGCAAGGCGTGTCACTAATCCTAAAATACTAAAGCCTATAACCATGATGAGAATAGTGGTCATTCTCCATATAGGTGAAAGCTTTTCATTTTTCTCAAGGTCAAAAGACATAGGGAAGGGGTTTATTTAAGTTGTAGGAAGTCATACCCTGCTAAATTTTTTTAAAGAGACTGCCCTCGAATTCATAATAGCCTAGCTTCGTCTTTCCTACGGGAAGAACGTGAATCTAGGTCATTAGTAGTTTTAATACATCCTTTAAAAGGCAATATAAGGCGGCCATGCTTTAAGGGTGGCTTGATTTTTTTCGCTTAATAAATTTTTTTTTGTTTTTTTAGTCAAGGAGTAAATACTTTTTGCCAAAGCCGGACTCCTTCTGCAATTTCATTTATGTCGCTTAAAAAACATTGAAAGATTATATATCTTTTTAAATTAATCTTTTGATCTCTAATATTTTTGGCAGTGATAAAAAAATGATAGTTTCAAATCACATGCATACGATTGGAATCGATTTAGGCGGCACTAAAATTGAAGCGGGCCTTGTTCATTCTTCCGGAGTAATTAAAGACCATATCCGTTTGGCGACTAATGCGGCAGGCGGACCGGCAGCCGTTGAGAAACAACTATTGGAAGCAATCGATGCCTTGCGCAATAAAGAAAATCTTCCTATAGCCGGAATCGGCATTGGTGTCGCAGGACAAATTGATGCACAATCTGGAACGGTCTATTTCGCTCCTAACTTGCCAGGATGGCGTAATGTTCCTCTACAGGAAAATCTTCAAAGAATTCTGGGGATACCCGTCAAAATCATCAACGATGTACGCGCCATTACTTGGGGGGAATGGGTTTATGGCGCTGGCAAGGGGTGCAAAGATTTGATTTGCGTCTTTATTGGCACGGGAATCGGCGGGGGGATCATAAGTGGGGGCAAGCTTTTAACTGGATCTAGCAACACCTGCGGTGAAATCGGACACATGACAATCGATTTTCACGGTCCGCTTTGCACCTGTGGAAATAAAGGATGTTGGGAAGCTTTTGCCGGGGGATGGGCAATAGCTAAATATGCGAAAGAATTGATTCAAACACATGGCCCAGAAGGCGTGCGTTTGTTGGAATTAGCTGATAATCAATTGGATGCTGTAACCGCCAAAACTGTTTTGCAGGCCTATAAGGAAGGAGATGTGCTTGCGACATCTATTGTCGAAAGAATCAAGCAGGCTTTAATTGCCGGGTGCATCAATTTAATTAATGCCTTAAATCCTTCACGCATGATTATAGGGGGAGGGATTGTGGACGGTTGGCCTGAAATTATTTCATTTATTAATGCTGGAGTAAGGGAAAAAGCATTAAAAGTCGCGACGCGGGATTTACAAATTGTTCCTGCTAAGCTTGGCAAGGAAGTCGGGGTTATTGGATCAGCCGCGATGGTTTTAGATTTTTTAAATAGCCAAAAGACCAAAACCAATTCAGATTAATGGAGAGGAATGAGCGTGAATATTAAGGCTTTATTTTTAGATATCGGTGGGGTTTTGCTGACCAATGGCTGGGATCATCGTATGCGTGAAAAAGCGGCTCATATTTTTGATTTAGACTTTCTAGAAATGAATACTCGGCATGCTCTTACTTTCGATACTTATGAAATTGGCAAACTATCATTGGATGAATATCTTAAGCGCGTGGTTTTTTATGAACCTAGGAGCTTTTCTCTTGAAAATTTTAAAGATTTTATGTTTTCACAGTCGCAGCCGTTAGGAACGATGCTGGAATTGATGAAAAATATCAAAAAAGAGCATGGATTGAAAGTGGTAGGCATCAGCAATGAAGGACGCGAACTGATGTTAAACCGCATTGAAAAATTTAAGCTGAAAGAGCTGTTCGATATGTTTGTTTGTTCTTGTTTTGTGCATCTGCGCAAGCCGGATCTTGAGATTTATCACATGGCTCTAGACCTAGCGCAAGTAAAACCCGGCCAGATCATTTATATAGATGATCGCTCCATGCTAGTCGAAATTGGCCAGCAATTGGGGATGCAGGCTTTTCAACACATCAATGAAGACAGGACAAAACAGACGCTAGAAGATCTATTAAAAGTTACCATGACAAAAGGATAGTTTATTTATGAGTTCGTCCATTCAATCTTTACTTGGCGATGAAGCCCAATCCTTGCTTGGGCATCAATGTAAAACAATTTCTAAAGATAAGATTTATTTACCGGGACCAGATTTCATTGACCGCGTAGTCAGCCAAACTGATCGACGTCCTACCGTTTTACGCAGCCTCGCGCAAATTTTTAATTTTGGACGGCTTAGCGGGACAGGATATCTTTCTATCCTTCCGGTCGATCAAGGCATCGAACACTCTGCTGGCGCAAGCTTTGCCATCAATCCTGATTATTTTGATCCTGAAGGAATTGTCAAGTTGGCGATTGAAGGAGGATGTAATGCGGTTGCTTCGACATTGGGCGTGTTAGGTGCTGTTGCCCGTCGCTATTCGCATAAAATTCCCTTTATCGTGAAACTTAATCACAATGAATTGCTTAGCTATCCCAATAGTTATGATCAAATTTATTTCGGGCAAGTTGAACAAGCGTGGGAAATGGGGGCTGTTGCAATTGGGGCGACCATTTATTTTGGCTCAGAGGAATCGCATCGCCAAATTCAGGAGACAAGCAAAGCTTTCCAACGCGCTCATGAGCTGGGAATGGCTACTTTCCTGTGGTGCTATTTGCGCAATTCAGCTTTTAAAAAAGATAAAGATTACTCTTTAAGCGCAGATTTGACAGGTCAAGCGAATCATTTGGGGGTCACAATTGAAGCAGATATTATCAAACAAAAGCAGCCTGTCAATAATGGAGGCTATAAGGCAATTCCTAACTTCGGAAAAACTAGCGATTTGGTTTATGAAAAATTGACGACCGACCATCCCATTGATCTCACTCGCTATCAAGTTGCCAATTGCTATATGGGAAGAGCCGGGCTTATTAATTCTGGCGGAGAATCCGGTAAAAATGATTTAGCAGAAGCCGTGAAAACTGCCATTATCAATAAACGCGCAGGCGGAACGGGCGTTATTTCCGGAAGAAAAGCCTTTCAGAAGCCATTCAAGGAAGGTGTTGAACTTTTGAACGCCATCCAAGACGTCTATTTAGATCGATCCATTACAATCGCTTGACGAGGGCAATAGATTAAATCATCTCGTGTATTCAATTTAAGGATGCACGAGATGGTTTTTAATGCCTTTCCAACATGATCTATCAAGCTTCAATCAATTAAAAGTAGAGAAGGCATAGGAAGAAAAATTGATAAGAGACTGTCGTCGAATGTATAATGGCTTGGTTTAAAGCAACGGCCTTATCTCAAGAATTGCGCCTTATCTGAAATAATGGATTAAAAAGCTTGAATTTTTTTATTTCTCATTTATAAAATAAAGAGAAATCCAAATTAATTGAAAAATCATGAACGCAGGAAAGCCTCTTTCACTTTCTTTTGCTTTATCCAACAGCCTTGCTGTTGCGCCTGCGCCTGCCTGCCAATCTTTTTCCAACTATTATTACTGCTATTATTACCTTGACAGCTGGGGATGACCCTACCTGCTAACGGATGGTAGTGGCTTGACGTTTAAGCCCCAGCTGAGATTCAGCTGGGGCTTTTTTTTTGCTCAAAATTTTTTATGGAGAATGTATGTTAGAAAATTGGATCACACGGATGAAAAAGGTAGGAGCTTTTCTGTTGCTTGCTGCTTTAGCAAGCTGCTCCTCCTCTCAAGAACAGTCTTCTGTTTTGACAATCGGCATTTTGCAAACAGCTTCGCATCCAGCCCTTGATCAGGCTCGCGAAGGATTTATGCAAGAATTAAATGCTCAGCTGGATGGCAAAGTGCGCTTTGTCGTGCAAAATGCAGAGGGATCGATCGCACAAGCGCGCAGCATTGCGCAGCGATTTCATGCCGATAGCCACATAGACGGCATTTTTGCCATTGCCACTCCCGCCGCACAGGCCGCAGCTTCTGTTGAGAGGCAAAAGCCAATTTTTTTTGCAGCCGTCACCGACCCGGAAAAAGCCGGCCTTAAACAAGCCAATCACTGTGGAACAAGCGACATGATTAATGTGCCAAACGAGATCGAATTGCTTATTGATCTTGTCCCTCAAGCAAAACGGGTGGCAATTCTATTTAATCCCAGTGAAATCAATTCGGTAACAGTTAAAGACAAAATGAAAGATGAACTGGAAAAGCGGGGCATGCAAGTGATTTTAGTCGGTGTTTCCCAAGAATCGGAAATGGCGATGGCGGCCACGTCGGCTATGCAAAAAAGCGATGCCATTTTAACTCCAATTGATAATACGGTCGCCATGGCATTGCCGACATTGGCCAAGATTTCTCGTGCGCATCATAGGCCCCTAATCGTAAGCGACAATTTATTAGTCGAAAAAGGAGCGTTAGCGGCAAGGGGAGTGGATTACTTTCAGTCGGGGGAAAAAGCGGCTGCTTTAGCGGTGGAAGTTTTTGTAAAAGGGAAAAAGCCCGGCGATCTTGCACTTGCCCAATCATCCTCTTCGCTTGCCGTTATCAATCAAGAAGTTCTAAAAGAGCTAGGATTATCCATGCCTGAAAAATGGATTGGAGAAGCTATAATTGTTAACCAACAAGCAGGAAAAAAACCATGAATATGCTACTAGAAATGATTCAAGAGGCCGGCTTGCAAGGTTTGATTTTTGGATTTGTCGTCATAGGGGTCTATTTAACTTCCCGTGTGATTCGATGCGATGATCTGTCCATTGAGGGGAGCTTCGGTTTCGGCGGAGCGCTTGTCGCTGCCGGCCTGCTTGCCGGTTTCCATCCCATATGGAGCATCCCAGCCGCCCTGGTGGCGGGCGCTCTTGCAGGATGTTTGACGGGTTTGCTGCATACCAAACTTCACATGCATCACCTCATTGCCGGAATTGTCGTGACAACCGCCCTTTACTCTATCAATCTTAAGATGGCTGGAGCAAATGTGTCTTTAATGACCACCGCATCTTTATTCGATTGGATGCCTTTTTCTCATCCAGCAATGAATCAATTGATCTTGCTTGCCGGCTTGGCCAGCCTAATCTTTTGGCTTCTTAAAAAGTTGTTGGCTACAGAAGTGGGTATCTTAATTCGAGCGGCCGGATGCAACCCGCATTTATTAGCTAGTTTGGGAAAAAGCGTCAATTTTTACAAAGTTTTAGGATTTAGCTTGGCCGGCGCTTGCTCAGGCCTGGCCGGGGGGTTGTTCGTTCAGCTGACGGCTTTTTATTCCATTACTGGCAGCATGGGAATGATGATGATGGGGCTGACAGGCCTTATTATTGCCGAAATGATGACAGCACGTTTCAGTTTGATTTTAGTTTTGGGAGCAATGATTTGCCAAGCTTTTTTTGCCATGACAATTGCTCTGGGGGTTGATCCTTCCTGGAATTATTTAATCAAAGGTATCTTGATTGTCTTTTTTCTGCAATTGAGCCGCTCTCCGCTTTTAGCTGCAGAAAGGAGGGTGGCATGCTAGCCGATCCTGTATTGCAAATCGAACAATTAACGGTTGAAAGGCAAGAAAAAGCTATTCTAAAACATTTGTCATGCCAAGCATATCCCGGAGAATTAGTCATTCTGAAAGGAGTGAATGGTTCAGGAAAAAGCACTTTGCTAGATGCCATTGTAGGCCGCATTCAACCCCAAGAAGGGCGCATCAGCTTAAAAGGGGAAAATATGGTCGGTCGGACAGAAAAGGAGCGTTCGCGCTGGATCAGCCGCATGTCGCAAAATACTCTTGCAGGCTGCTTTCCTTCTTTAACTGTGCAAGAAAACCTTGCCATTGCTTCTTTAAAAGGTCAAAAGGCAACTTTGAAGAATTCCCATGCCCGTTTTTTGAGGCAAGCGTTAACCGATCAGCTGGCTTCTGTGGATATTGATTTAGATCCGCTTTTGCATCGGCCAATGGGATGCTTGTCAGGGGGGCAGCGCCAGATTCTAACATTTGTCATGGCTACATTGATGCATCCGGCACTGCTGCTGCTAGACGAGCCAACAGCTGCACTAGATCCGGATTCCGCATCAAAATTAGTCCATCTGATGTTAGATTTTATCAAGCGCACGCAAGCAGCCACCATCATGATCACGCACGATATGACCTTGGCTAACCAGCTGAAGGGTAGGCAATGGTATATGTTCCAAGGGCAGATTGTAGAAGAGAGCGGTTAATTCCAGAGGGAAATTTAAATCGGCATTTGGATAGTAACAAAGCCCTGCGTTAAACGATCGTAAGCGGGTCCGTATATGGGGTCGCTTACGATCATTTAATCGCAGGAGCTTTCGCACTAGTCGAAATGTTAGTTTAATTTTTAGGTATAATTGGCTTCTGGAGAGGCTGGCACATAGTGCTCATTTTGGTCGCTGATCTGTTGCTTAAGTTGTTCTTGAATAGATTCAAAAGAGATCAAAGGAGCCTCAGGACAAATGCCCTCGCAGGTTTGAGCAGCTTCTTCCCAGCTTTGAGGCGAAAGAAGATTTTCTTTCCAAAATGGGTATGTCCGGCATTGGCTTGGCCGCGCTTGATAAACCTGGCATTTGCGGTCTTTATAAAAGACACAATCATGGTTTTGAGATTTTTTCTCTACCAGCAAGTAACGGTTATGAAGGCGCCTGACATACAGGCGCTTAAAGTCTTTTATGGAAATTTTCAGGAACTGCGCCATTTCAGCCATTTCTTGCTCGCTGACCCAGACAAAGCCCGGAGACCCCGTGCAGCATTTTCCGCATTGCGTGCAACTGAAATGCAAACCGTCTTTATACCAAGGAAAGGAGGGATGAGATTGAGTCATAAAAAATTGATTTTTTTATCTTTAATTTTAATACTTTGTTTAAAATGGATCAATAAACAAAATAAGATTTTTCTATTAAAAATAGAAATTATTTAAAAAGGAACTAGGAAATGCAGAGTCATTGAATTAGATTCAAAATCATCTTGAATATAAGTAATTCGACGCTTTCTGAAGAATGAGATTGTAAAGGAATACGCGTATACGGCTCCTCTTAGGGGTGCCAATTGACATTTGTCAAAGAAGCGAGTACATGATCTTGCCAGCATCCATCGATTAAGAGGTAATTTTTGGCATAGCCTTCAATGACAAAATGAAGGCGATCCAAAAGCTTGGCGCTTCGTGTATTGGAGGGGATATAATTGGCCATGATGCGATGAAGATTCAAAGTGGTAAATACATATCCTATAGAAGCCCGAAGAGCCTCAAACATGAGTCCTTGCCCTTGGAAATGTTGATCCAGCTTGTAGCCGAGATAGCAGGCTTGAAAAGCTCCTCTAAAAATTTGCGTAAAATGGCAAGAGCCAATCATAAAATCGGGATTTTGCTCTTGAAAGAATAAAAAACGCAGCGAAAGGCCTTGTTGCTGCTCTTGCTCCCAGAGGCAAAGCTTTTTTTGCCAGGCTTCAAGTGAAAAGACATCTTCTCCTGTAGAAGAGGCCCAAGGCCTTAAATAAGCTTGATTGCGCAGCTCAAAATTTGTTAAAGGCAAAGCATCAAGTGCTTGAGGAGTCCTTAAAAAAAGCCTCTCAGTTTTAAGGCAAATCAGAGTGGGAAGAGAAAAAGGGGAATCCATTTATTAAACCTACTATTATAACCATAATGAATAACTTATTATTAATAAAGTTGTCAAACTGGATTCTAGAATTTTCTAATGAATGTTAATTTATTTATTGCAGAAAAATATAATTTTTCTTATCATTGAATTAATCATTAAATAACATGTCTAACTATGGGCAACAATTCTTTCATTCTATCACTTCAAGGTTCTGTGCTTACGCTATCTTTGCAGAGTGGTTGTCCCTATGGTTGTCCGGTATAGCCGGATATTCTTATTCTTCCCCAAAACGTTTATTTTTAGATTGCTAAATAGCTGACAAGAGCATTGGTTTGTCAATCTCTTAGCGATCAAAGCGATCAGATCCTATGATGGATTTGTAAATATAATTTTTTGTTTATTTATCTAACTATTTAATTTTGTCGGTATTATGAAAACACATGTCATTAAAAGACCGGTCATCGGAATTTCTGCCAGTTTATTGACAATTGAGACAGGATGTTTTAGGGGAAGAGAACGCGCTTATGTTGGACAAGACTATATCAAAGCGATTCATCAGGCAGGCGCCATTCCGATGATTTTGCCCATTATTTCCGGAAATGAAGCGATTTGGCAACAGTTAACCTTAATTGATGGTCTTTTATTATCTGGCGGGTACGATGTCCATCCTCATTTTTATGGCGAAGAACCGGATCGGTTATTGCAAGATATTTATCCGGCTCGGGATGAATATGAAATTAAATTAGTCCATTATGCTGATCAAATGGGCAAGCCTATTTTGGGAATTTGCCGGGGGCTTCAATTGCTTAATGTCGCTTTTGGCGGTTCGCTTTATCAAGACGTTTCTTATTACACCTCCTCTGTTCTAAAACACTCGCAGCAAGCAGGTGTAGAGGTATCCTCTCATAGTGTAGAAATTTTAGAGGGAACAAAATTAAAAACAATTTTAGAAAAGCCCGCTATTTTAACTAATAGCTTTCATCACCAAGCGATTAAACAGCTTGCACCTGGCTGGCAAATGAATGCCCGAACAAAGGATGGGTTGATAGAAGGCGCAGAGAAAATGGGCGATTCTTTTGTATTAGGCGTCCAATGGCATCCGGAGTTAATGATTGAAAAACGGTCTGATATCTTTAGACTCTTTCTTTATTTTGTGGCAAGAGCCGCAGAAAGGATGGAAAGATGAAGTCGAATGACAGTAAAAAAATGGGGCTGATCAGTATTATTTTGCTGGGAATTAACGGCATTATCGGTTCGGGGATTTTCCTCTTACCGGGCAAAGTCTCATCGCTTGTTGGAAGTGCAAGTTTGTTTGTTTATGGCTTTGTGACCCTGCTTGTCTTAGCGATTGCCTGGTGTTTTGCTCAATGCTCCGCTCTTTTCAATCGCAGTGGAGGGGCTTATATCTACGCTAAAGAGGCTTTTGGAGAATTTATTGGTTTTGAAATCGGCCTTATGCGATGGATCATTGGTGTAACCGCTTGGGCCTCCCTAATCGTCGGCTTTATTACGGCTTTGAGTTCTATTTGGCCGGACGTTTTGCAAGAGCCTGTCCGTAGTTTGCTTATTTTAGGAATAGCAGGAAGCTTAGGGATATTAAATATTATAGGCGGTGTGCGCATTCTTAAATATTTGAATAATATGATTACAGTTGCCAAGCTTTTGCCATTAGTATTCTTCGTAGTAGTGGGCGTTTTTTATATGGATCAGGCAAATTTTGCCTCTCTTTCCTCTTTAGAATGGGAAACAGGCGCATTTGGCGCGTCTGCTTTGGTTATTTTTTATGCATTTGGCGGTTTCGAGACATTGGTCGTTGCTGCGGGGGAAATGAAAAATCCCAAGAAAAACTTGCCTATTGCCGTTATGGTTGTGATTGGCTTTTGTTCCTTACTTTATATTCTTGTGCAAATGATCTCTATAGGTATATTAGGTTCCGCATTAGATGATAATCCCACTCCCATTGCCCATGCCGCCAATGAAATTGTTGGATCAACGGGACAATGGATTGTCATGTCTGCCATGTTAGTCTCAATTGGAGGGGTCAATATCTCAGCCTCTTTTATTACGCCAAGGAGCGGAGTGGCTTTGGCAGAAGATGGGATGATTCCGCGCTGGATTGCCTATAAGGGAGGTTTTGATACGCCTATTTGGGCCATTCTTTTAACTTTGGGAATGACGGCAGTGATCGCTTTGTCTGGAAGTTTTACTCAGTTAGTGACAATCAGTGTTGTCTCTCGTTTTGCTCAGTATGCATCGACTTGCCTGGCTGTCATTGTTTTTTATAAGAGAGGATGGCTGCCTTCTTCTTCTGTGAAGAAAGTCCTCTATATAGCCATTCCGTTAGTTGCCTTGACTGGAATTTTTTGGCTGCTTTTGCATGCGACGGCTTTTCAAATCGTATGGGGGCTTGGAGCCTTATTTTTTGGGGTGCCTTTATACTTTTTGCGAACAAAGTTCAATCCAAGTGAAGTGGCTCAATCAGTCGTTTCTCTTTAAAAGGAGGAGATTTCCTCTTTTCAGGAATCATTAGGAAAGTTATACAAGTGAATTCGAGTCGAGTTCACTTGTTTATAATAACCTGAGTTTGGAGCTTTTCCTCTAGCAGTTTTAAGAAACACTCTTATCATTTGTTCCTATTTGAGGCCTCGGTGCAGTTGGGAAGGCAAAAAAACAAAATTCAAGTTGCAAGGTCGGCCGAGAAGTCTGATTGCCCTAACTTCTTTTGTAGCAGCGGGGAAATAGTCTATGAAGGCCTTTGATAATCCTCAATCTGTTGTTCTCAAAGCCGGCGAAGGGCCTATCTTTTCGACGCAGCAAAATACTTATCAAATTAAATTGATGGCTGCGCATACGGATGGAGAGTGGGCTTTTATTGAGCAAACTATCGAGCCCGGCTGTCCTCCTCCTCCTATCCATTTGCACCAGACTTTTAGCGAGTCCTTTTATATTTTAGAAGGAAAGCTAGATGTTTTCTTTAACGATCAATGGTTGCAAGCGGGGCCTGGAACGTTTATTCTCGTGCCCCCTAATGTTTATCATACTTTGGCTAACAAGGGGCAAGAAAGAACGAAAATATTGATTTTTTATCATCCGGCAGGATTTGAAAATTTTTATGAGGAATGGGTAAAATTGCGCAACCGCTACCCAAACTGGCCGCCTGAAGATAAAGAGGTTCTTAAGTCATTTTTTGAGCAGTTTGATGTGACGCTTCTGCCTTCAGAAAACTAGAATGCGACGTCAATAGAGAATGGCCATATGCGAAATTATTTTTTCTTAGGGAAAAAAACTCGGATCTAGGCTGTTAGCGCTAAGCGGCTCTTTCATTCGATTGAAAGTTCAAACAGTCAAAAGAGAAAGAACCGCTTCGCATGGCCTTTACTTGCCTAGCACATAATTAAAGATTAAGGGGGCAACAATCGATGCATCGGATTCAATCAAGAAGCTAGGCGTCTTGGCATCCAATTTTCCCCATGTAATTTTTTCATTGGGAACCGCTCCACTATACGAGCCAAAAGAAGTGGTGCTGTCGCTAATTTGACAGAAGTATCCCCAAAGAGGAACCTTTTCTTGAAGGTCTTGCCTAATAAGAGGAACGACACAAATAGGGAAATCTCCCGCGATTCCTCCCCCGATTTGGAAAAACCCAATCGAAGAGGTGGGGCATGTTTGTTTATACCAGTCGACTAATGTTCCCATTTGCTCGGCACCTGATTTGACAATGGAATAATTGCTAAGATCTCCCGAGATGACATGTGAGACAAAAATATTGCCCAACGTCGAATCTTCCCAGCCGGGCGTCCAAATAGGCAGATTTTTTTCCTTGGCAGCCATTAGCCAGGAATCTTTTGGATCAATTTCATAGTAACGCTCTAGCTGGCCTGAATCAAGCAGCTGGTACATGAATTCATAGGGAAAATAGCGCTGTTTAGTTTCATCGGCTTTTTTCCATAAGTCTAATACTTCATTTTCAATGCGGCGAATGGCTGTGTCTTCGGGTATGCAAGTATCGGTGACACGATTCATTCCTTTCTTGAGAAGTGCAAGCTCATCTTCTGCCGTCAAATAGCGATAATGCGGAACTCTTTCATAGTGCGTATGAGCGACTAAATTAAAAATATCCTCTTCAAGGTTCGCTCCTGTGCAAGAGATGGCATGGACTTTATCTTGCCTGATCATTTCGGCTAAAGAAATGCCAAGCTCTGCCGTGCTCATCGCCCCTGCTAAAGTGACCAGCATTTTGCCGCCTTTATCTAAATGCGCCATCCACCCTTCTGCGGCATCAACGCAGACAGCTGCATTAAAGTGTCTAAAATTGCGACGCATAAATTCACGAATGCTCATGATAAACCTAATTGTTAAGAATTATAGTCGAAATATTGAGATTGGTTTCTATTCCATATTTGTAAATGATATCTTCTCTTTAAGAGAAGAATTTTCCGGCAAAGCCTTGTTTCGTTTCAAAGCTTTGCCGGTCTTCCCGCCAGTCGGGGGTAGATTTATACAATAAGATAAGTATAGCTTTCCAAAGACTCCTTGAAGCGTTTTTGAAGCTTAGCGGATTCTTCATTTGAAAGGCGTCCGGCGCGCAGGGCTTTTTCAATCAAATTGCGCAATTGCTTAATCAATTGTTCAGGGTTATATTGAACATAGCGAAGCACCTCTTCTATGGAGTCCCCCTCGACGACATGTTTAACTTCCCATTGGCCTTCTGAGTCCAACCCAACATGCACGGCATTGGCATCGCCGAATAAATTATGCAGACCGCCTAAAATTTCTTGATAGGCCCCCGTCAGAAAAATGCCTACATAATAAGGCTCGTTTTTAAATTCATGTAGGGGAATATAATGCTTAGGCCCTCTTCGGCTGACGAAACGATCGATTTTTCCATCGCTATCGCAGCTAAGGTCTGCCAAAATGGCGCGCCTTTTAGGCTCTTCTTTCAGACGATGGATCGGCATGATGGGGAAAAGCTGCTCAATCGCCCACGAATCTGGAAGAGATTGAAAGACCGAGAAATTGCAAAAATAAGTATCGAATAAAATTTGGTCTAAATTCTCAATATCTTCCGGCACATAAGGAAGCTCTTTTGCAAGAAAATGAATTTTAGCAATTAAATGACGGTAAATTTTTTCAGCATATGCTCTTTCCATCAAATTAACATTTCCATGCATAAAGCTTTCCAGCATGGCTTCTTTCAACTCATTGGCATCATGCAAGGCTTCCTGGCATCCTTCAGGCGAAAGATTGTGATAAAGCTGGTATAAATTAGCTAAGATTTCATGATCTGTCGGGGGTGTCGGAATGGATTCGTGCGGATTTAGCATAGGAGCAACATCAATGACTTCTGTGATCAAAACAGCATGATGGGCAACTAAAGCACGTCCTGATTCGGTAATAATTGTCGGATGAGGCAGTTCGGCCTTCTGGCAGGCTTCTCCAATGGCTGAAACGACATCTCTAGCATATTCTTCAACGGAATAATTCATCGAAGAGTCCGATGTCGTTTTAGAACCGTCATAATCGACTCCAAGCCCTCCTCCCGCATCAAAAAAGCTTAATGAGGGGCACACTTGTGCCAATTCTGTATACATCCTCGCAGCTTCATTTAACGCCTTCTTGATTGATTCAATAGAGGTGATTTGACTGCCGATGTGAAAATGCAAAAGCTTCAGCCAAGAAGTCTTTTGGGCTTGTTGCAGCTGCTCCAGGCACAAAACGATCTCATGGGTATTTAAGCCGAATTTTGCCAAGTCTCCGCCGGATGTTTTCCAGCGGCCGCTGCCTTTGGTCGAAAGCTTCATGCGAAAGCCTAATTCAGCTTCAACATTTAAGCGTTTAGCAATGTCTAGGACAAGAGGAAGTTCGTAAGGCTGCTCAATAATAATAATTGAACGCCTGCCAAGTTTTCTTGCAAGTAAGGCAAGCTCAATATATTCAGCATCTTTATATCCATTGCAAAGCAAAAGGGCTTCTAAATTGTTATTAAATGTCAGAACGGAGATAAGCTCTGGCTTGCTGCCCACTTCCAAACCTAAGTGGTTCGGACGTCCCGCTTGTTCAATTAATTCCACAACATGGCATTGTGGGTTGACCTTAATGGGATAAGCAATTCGATACGAGTTTTGATAATTGAACTCTTCTATTGCTGAATCAAATGCTGCTTGGAGATAACGGATTCTATCGCGAATAATATCGTCGAAACGTATAAGAATAGGAGCTTCAATGCCGCGTTGAACAAGCGACTTGACCAATTCGAATAAATCGCCTTCTTGGCCGTCGGAATGAGGCTTAACGACAACATGGCCATTCTCGTTAATGCTAAAATAGGGCTGTCCCCACGTATGAGTCCAATAAACATTTTGATTTTGAGCTAAATTCCAACCGTTCACTTCATGCCACTTCCTTTTTTAGGGTTATCAACTAAATACACTTCCTATTTCATCTAAGCATTTGCTGAATCAATTAGAAGGTAAACAAATTATAAAATTCAAACGAATAACGCATCTAAATTGTTTATAAAGATTGCGCTTTGCTTAATCATCCAATGCGACTTCAGTTCCGAATAAAAGAGCTTAAAGTACGCTATTCGATAGCACAATGTCGAGGATAAAAATATAAGGGAATTTATAGACACGCGCGCTTGCGTCACAATGATCGACACATTCAAGAAGGGAAATTTCGCACGGTATCGTTCTCCATAGGAATAGAAAATTAGACCTATTATATCTGCATAATTTTTTATGTCGAGTAAAAAATCAAATAACAGTCGGATACTTGAAGGTAAAAATAACCTTGAAAAAATAAAATATTAAAACGGAATATAGTTTCGGTTAAAATTCTTTATTGAAATTAATTAATTAACTGTCTAAAATTTGAGAGTTTAATTCGCATTGCCTTTGTAAAACCTAGCCAAGGACGTTGACGTGGATATTCATCTCAATCTTGTCAAAACCTACTTTAGCGGTTTTTACGACCATGTAGCGGAACAATTAGGAAAGCTTGGACAGCATGCCGTGAAATTGCACAGCGTCATTTCCGAACGGTTGCAAGATCCTCGATTAGCTTGCGGTGCAGTTGTGGTTTCCAATATAGCTTTTGTCAACATCGGTTTAAAAGTTTATCGTTTAGCCGATAGCATTTTGAAAAAGTTATCCCTTTCCGACGAGAGCTTAGGCGATACAGGAAGGATAATTAAAAACTTAGGGCTGCAAGGGCTTTTGATTGGTGTTATAGTAGGATTGAATATCGCATTTGCGCAGGGATTGAATCTCCCTTTATCGCCTCAATTGATCACAGCTTTGGGCGTAGCAACTTGCGTTTCCTATATTTTGGCGCGTTTAACGTGCTCTTAAAAGCTTTTCAGTTAAGATCATAAAGAGAAGGATGAGAGTGAATATTAGTGTTGATGTACTAAGAGGAAGTCTTTCCGATTATTATGAAACGATATTAAGATGTATTGGACAATTAGCCAATCATACCGTCAAGTGGCTTAATATTGCTTCTGGATATCTTCAAGATAAAAGATTGGCGGCTGCAACTGTCATAGTGGCTAATTTTGCTTTTTGTGAAATAGCTGTTGCTGTTGCTAAATTATATGCTAAATGTCTTGACCATTTTACTGTCCCTATGAGTAGTCTCCCAGAAGGTCCTGTACGGTCTTTTAGAATTGTGCAATTATTTGGGGTCTTTTCTGCCACGGTGGTTGGGTGTAATTATGCTTTCTATCGCGGTTTTAATTTATCTTTAGCGCCACTGATAATGACAGCTTTGAGCATTGGAAGTTGTGCTGCCTATTTGTTTTTTAGAACGGGGTATTTATCGAACTATTAACAAGAAGCAATTGGAAAAAATAAGCTTAAAGGGTGTTTAGAGATTGCCGTCGAATTGCTGACAGCGCTTTCGGCTTAGTATTATTGCATAGCTTATTCAAATAAGGAATTAAAATGGTTGAGATTAATATGACTCAGATTGGATTGAGGTCCAATTTGGAATGTACTTATCAACGAACGGGGAATTTTGCAGGTCGTTTGATTACTATCTTGCAATCTTTGCGAGACTCTATCAAGCAAAGCTCTACGACTGCTTATGCTTCTCTGATTATTGCCAATTTAATTGCTTATGAAGTTGCAAAATTAGGAGCGAGAATCGTTCACAATATTTTGGCAACAAACGGTACGCCTCAGCGCAAAGCTGTTGCAGAAGGCGTTGCAAGTGCGCTTGGGGCTGGCTTATTAACTGTCAGCATAATTGTATTTGCTAAGGCGGCCGAGCTTCCCCTTAGCCCTCTGGTTGTTTTGGGGGTGAGTGTGGCGACTTTATCTATCCGAGTTTTATTTGGCCAACTTTTGAAAAATTAATTTCGATGATACAATATTAACATTAGAGGATATCATATTATGAATTTAGAAATAACTTTTAACGCTTTCAAACACGGTGTAGTTAAAGCTTACGGTGTAGCAGCTGAAAAAGCGGGCCAAGCAGCTGGAAAAGTAAGTGAATGGGCAGGTCGGGTATGGACAGTTTTAAAATCAGGTGCTGAAAAAACTCTTCCTTATTTGAAAGACGTGCGCATTGCGGCAATTTCTCTTTTTGCTGTTAACCTTCTCTTTATTGAAATTGGCGATCTAGTGGCGCGCGGAGTAAACTGGATGCTTCCTTCAAGAACAGAGACTCAATTGAAATTTAAAGCCGTTGTTCCTGCATTAGCAGGCTTTGCAACTTGGGTGGGAGGCGTCGCAGCTTTCTCGGCTTACGCTCAGATTCCTGCAACTTTTGCAGCTAATGCGCCCGCATTCGCAGCTAGCTTACCAAGCTGGGTTACAGCTGCTGTCGCAATTGTCGGTATCAGCCTTGCAGCTGCTTTGGTGCGTCAATGCTTTTATCATCCCGCTCCACACGCTTAATAGCTTAGTTTAAGTTATTTTTAATTGAAAAGGCATTTTAAGTTAAAACTTAAAATGCCTTTTTATTTTAAAAAAATATTGACGTTGATAAGGTTTTACTTACACTAGGCTTTAAAAAATCCTCTGAAAGACTGTATTAAAACCGCTAATGAGTTTTAGTACACCTTCTTAAATCTAACAAGAGAGGGATCTATGAATAAATGGGGGACGGGAATTTTAATCGGAGCAATTCTGATTGCATCAAGTTGCTCACGAGAGGCTGCTGATCGAGCAGACCGTAAAATGGATGAAAATGCAGATAAGATCAGCAAAAAACTAGAGGAAGCAACGGATAGAGCAATTAAAAAAATCGATGCAGCCGCAGATAATGCGATCAAAAAGCTTGACGCTGCCTCTGAACGCATTAATAAGAAAACCGATGAAGCGGTAGAGCGAGCTAACAAGAAAACAGAAAAGGAAGAAGAAAACCTTAATAAAAAGACCGATGAAGCCGTAAATCGAGCGGATAAGAAGGTTTCTGATAGTGTCGATCGTTTGGATTTCTAATTAAATTCCCTAACTCGCCAATTAACTAAATGGGCAAAGTGGAAAGCATCGGGAATGCGCTTGGCTAAAATTGAATGTTTTTAATCGATGCCGTTTTTCTTGCTTCGTGAGGGAAAAGTTGGACACGCATTTTATGGGCAAGTCTATCAGGTTGATAGGAATGCTTCGCTTGCCGAATAGTTGACGATCCCAAGTCTTGCTCTAAATTGATCCATGAGAATGGAGAAGCAAGGGAATTCGCCAATTCTTGATAAAGATATTGATAAATACCCTTAAATTGCTTAAGAGCTTTGGTGAAATGGACAGTGTAGCAACTTGCACTAAGGGGTTCGCCAATGAAAAATCCGCTTGGCTGTTGATCGGCGTAGGTGAGGCCGCCATTGAGGCCAAGCAATTCTAATTTCTCAATAGCCTCTTGGCAGGCTGTATAGTCTGTTTCTTCTTGGCCAGCCTGCTGCTCGTCTTGCCATCTTTTAAGGATGGCTAAAGCGTCATTTTTATTCTCGGTGGTTAGGGGACGGGTCTCAACGACATATTGAGAGCAAAATTGTTTGACAAGGTTGCGTTTCTTGCTTAAATGCCTCCCTGGATAAGAAGCTAATTTAGACTTTTGGAACAGATAATCGCTATCTTCCTCCTTAAACGAGGCCTGAGAAAGGATGGGGTAAAAAACGTTCATCCATATTTCAGGAATGGGAAATAAAAAATCAGCCTGCTCTAGCTGTTCTTTTAGGAAAGGAATCGATTGCTGCGTAGGGATAAAGGTCGGCATTATATAGCGGAATCCATCTCTTGTATATCCTTGAATAATAATTTCTTCGCCAAAGATAACTTCATAGCGATGAAGCTGCCTGAATAGATAAAGATTGGCAAATGTGTATTCGGCTAAATCGACTTGAAGAGAGCGAAACTTAGCAGAAAGAAGAGGCTGATGGGATAGATCTAATGATTCTTTGCGCATAATTCTCTTAAAATTTGAAAAACACTTATTAAGCTAGGGCGATTTGATTTGTTCAACCCTCTTGATCCCGATTTTATCCATTACTACGCGGAATTTTTTTATTTCGATTTTAACCGTTGAATCGGATGCTAAGTAGGTATTTCGAATGATCATGTTGAGATGGTAGACTTTGGGAAGAAGGCGCTCATTGATTTCTTGCGTATAGGTATCCAAATCCAAATGTGGTTGAAGAGCATTGCTGGCTTTTTTTAAGAAATATTGAATGTTGAGACGGAAAATCGTTGTTAATTCGCGGCGCCTTTCTTCCGATATATGGCGATGTTGAAAAAGCGTTACTTCGCGCTTATATTGAATAATGGTCTCATGCCGGTTCAAAGCTTGTAGTTCTTCGTGAAAATGGTAATTGCGTATTTTTAAAAAACCGAGAGGCAATTGGGAGGGATCAATGAAGGCTAGGCTTTCTTTTAGATAGCCGACTTTATAGCCTTTGGGGCTTTGAATCTCAGTTGAATAATCTGGAAACCATCGATAAGCTTGTCGAAAATAAATATTTTTCAACCCTTCTTTGATTCGATCTTTTAAAATATAAAATACAACCGCAAAAAAAATGAAAGGAAATGAATTGATGACAAAATCAGAGGCTTTCCATGCAAACAAGACCATATAAATGAACATCGCTATGCCTGCTGCAGTGGCTCCTAAGATATTGCGATGCTTCTCTTCTAAAGAATAGCGATAGCTTTTAAGAAGCAAGGCCTCTCGCATGAATTGATTGAGCAGCCCACGCCGATAAAGAATAGATTCATTCGAAAAAATATGGCCTCGCAATGTCTTGGGGCCTAAATAATTTCGCTTACGATAAAGCTTCTCCCTTAAAATAATTTGGCAAAGCTGCTTTTCGCTAGATATATAATGCCTATGCTCTAAATGGCGCAATTGTTGCAGCAAAGCAAGAAAGTAAGTGTCAATTGTATCGCTAATAAATTCATCCACGTAGCGGAAATGCCTCTTCAAAGCATGAGAATGATTAGTTGTTATTTGGGACCTTATACGGCGAAATAACTCGCACATCGCTGTTACATCTGTGCATAGTTCGGAAATTGCCTGAGGAGCGTTCTGCAGCTCATTTATCGATGCGTCTTTAAAGACTAGCTCGATCTGTAGCATACGCTCTCGCAAAGCGGCTTTAAATACGTTCCCAAAAAGCTTGAGCTCATCGAAAACAACCGGCAACTGAGTAAGAGGATCATTAGCGCTAAGAAAATGCTGAAGACGTATAAGCGGAGAGGGATGATAAGAGGGATTGATTAAATCCTTCAAACTGATCTGCGGCGTTTTATAGCGGAATAAGTTCGTTTGGTCTAAATAAAACTGTTCTTTTGAATAAGTTTGCTTGTTAATATTTAAAGAGTTGGGAATAAACAAGAAAAATTCTTGTTTATACACGTTTTGTTTAGCTGTAGGATTGATGAAGAATTCTGATTTTAGCTCAAATTGCAGATTATCCCGGACATGAATGTCGCCTTCATGCAGGTCCGCCCAGAAATCTTCATTCATTGCTTGATCTTTATTAGAAATAATTTGCCTCTACAGACAAGCTACAGGCTAAAAAAGAAAGGGCAAATGATTTGCAATTTCATCGGGCTTCATCTGAGTCATATCTTTGTCTAATTCTCCGCTAATCGTTTTCTGGGTTGAGGGGTGAAGCGCTCTCCTTAATAGGCCTAATAAATTAGGGCTTGCGGAGATATAGAGGCGCTCAAATTCTCCTTTATTTAAAGCATTATCTAAATAATGGGCAATGTGCTTGGCAAAATTATTAAATTCTTGTTCTTTCGGAGTTGAATGTGGCTCTAAACTATGGCGTGCAAATCCTGTGCTTTCAAAATCTCGCCCAGGCTTGTCCGATGTAAGATCTCGATTATGCAAACGGCTCTCAGGATGTTCCAGGACTTCCATTTCTACTAAAGCATGCTTTTTCTCTATTTTGAAAATACGGGCTAAGCTGCTATTTGCGACAATCAACCATGAATCTTTTTTCATTTTCAGACTCCTTATCTAATCGTTTGTCTGTTTATTGGAATGGGAAGCAGTATACCAATTGCGATCCATCAACTCCGTTTTTTACCAAGTTTTTATTTAAGCATTTGCAAAAAAAAAATGATATGAAATTTTAAAATATTCTTTTAAGGAGAAACTCGCTTCGAAGGTAAGTTTTATTTTAAGGATTTGAAAATGAATTTATTAGATTGTATTTTGAAAAATGAGTCTATAGGAATGGCGTTGAGTATGTTAAAAGATGGCCGTATGGAATGAGGCGAATTAGAGAGGAAAATAAAAATTGAAGAGAATGAGCGAGGCTATTTCTGAGAGTTTGTTTTCTCCTCAGGAGTCTTAAATCGGCAACATGTCTAGCAATCCAAATAGGCAAGCGTTTTGCCTGGTGAATGCAAGCGAAGTTTCTTAAGCTGCACCACTCGCGTGGTTAAAGAGAGTTTTTACATGTGGTCCGCGGGTTTCGACTGCGCCTCCACCCACGGCTACTACCCAGGCGCCACTCGTATAGCTTGTTTAGTCTCGCAAAGCTTTCTCTTATCCTTGCTATTTAGATTTTAGTTTTAATACAGAAACTGTCTCGTAAAAACGTTTAATCTATTTTATTTTAATAAGAGATTCTAAAGTCGTAGCAATTTGCTGTAGGGGGACGACTTGATTGGCTGCGCCTGCTTGAATGGCCTGCTGCGGTTTATCGAACATCAAGCTGCTTTCCTCGTCTTGGATAATAGATACGCCACCCGCTTTTTTAATATCGAGAACCCCTTCCACACCGTCATTTCCTGAGCCCGATAAAAGCACCCCGATAGATTTAGCGCCCATGTGTTTTGCCATTGACTTGAATAAACGGTTAATGGACGGGCATGCGTCTTCCTGAGTGGATGGCTTAATAAGCTTGATGCCTTTGTGTTCATCGATCTCTAAATGGCAATCATGTGGGCAAATATAGACTGTTCCGGGAGTTAATTTTTCTCCTTCTTCAGGTAGCTTGATGTTAAGATTGCAAGAAGAGGCTAGCCAATCGGCCAACCCTTGATTAAAATCTGTTGAAAGCTGCTGCAATGCTATGATGGGAACGGGAAAGTTAGAAGGCAAAGAAGAGAGAATAGTAGATAAAGCTTGAGGGCCTCCGATAGAAGCGCCAATTCCAATCGCATGAAAGGAGGACACCGATGGTTGCATGAAAAGCGAAGGAGTTGCCGGGGAAGCCATAGAGAGCGATGTCAAGGGCGGACGTTTAATTTTAACGTTTGCCAAAACTTTAATGGCTTGTATAAGCGAATGGGAAATTTCAGCATACTTCGGATCTCGCAACCCTGCCGGTTTTCCTAAAATGGCGAGCGCTCCGGCACTAAGGGCGCGATAGCCTTGTTTGACTTCTTTGGGATTATAAAGACCTGTGACAATAACAATTGGGAGAGGAGAGCGTTCCATGATTTTTCGTGTGGCTTCAAAGCCATCCATTTTGGGCATGACAATGTCCATCAAAACAATATCGGGGTTTCGCTTCTCAATAAATTGGAGCGCTTCCTCGCCGTTTTCTGCTTTTCCTATGACTTCTAGGGAAGGATCCGATTCAATGATATGGGCAAGCAAATCTCTAGACACTGCAGAATCGTCGACAATCAAAACCTGAATAGGGGCCATCATTCATCCTAGTTGAGTGTTATTGAATCTCTAATAATTTTTTAATTGTATCTAATAAGGCATTCCTTTTTAAATCTTTTTTGAAAAAATAAGCGTTTGCTCCTATTGCTAGTCCATAATCATAATCAGTTTGATTGGTTAAAGACGTACATAAGATGATAGGCAAATATTTAAAAAGCGGCGCATTTCTTATATGCTTGACGAGTTCAAATCCATTTAGGACAGGCATTTCTATATCAGAAATCAATAAGTCAATGAATTGGCTATTTAGCTTTTCGATGGCTTCGCGGCCATCTTTAGCTAAGACCACGCGATAGCCCGCTGATTCCAATTCTCTTTTTAAGAGTTCGCACATCGTAGGCGAGTCGTCGGCAACTAAAATGGTAGCCGAATGAGGGGAAGATAAAGGGGAATGAGCGTCCTTAAGAATAGATTTAGTTAGCTCAAAGGGATCTAAAATGAGAATGACTTGACCGGATTCGTCAATTGTAGAAGCTGCAATGTGTTGAACATGTAAAAGCTGCTTCCCCAAATCTCTTATTAATATTTCTTTTTCATTCAGCACATCCTCAACTCCAATGGCGGCAAGCATATGCGCGGACTGAATGATAAGAATAAATGGCAGCGCTTGATCGATGGAAGAAGCGTTGTCAAGCCCTAGGATGCGGGCTAAAGAAGCATAAGGAATGTTTTGATCTTCAAAAGCGAATAATGAGTGCCCTTCAATAAAATTCCTCTTCTGGGAGGCAAAAGGAAGGACTTTGGCGACGTATTGAGTAGGCAAAATAAAATCTTGTTTACCTGCTTGAATATGGAGGCCTCTAAAAGTTGCTAATGTAAGAGGAAAAACCATGCGAAAAGCAGTGCCTTTGTCTTTGGCTGTTTCAATTGATAGCTGGCCTCCCAATCGCTCAATTTTTTCTATAATAATGCTCATGCCTATTCCCCGCCCCGATAGCTCAGAGATGCGCGGGCTTGTCGATAATCCTGATTGAAAGATCAAATTTATGACCTGCTGTTCGTCCAAACGCTGTGCCTCCTTCTGGGTCAAGGAGCCTTGCTTTAAAGCTGATTGCTTGACTTTTTCCAAATCGATTCCACCGCCATCGTCCGCCAAAACAATCTCAACTTGTTGGCTGCTAATGGAAGAAATATCGATTCGAATAGTTCCTGAAGAAGATTTACCTTTCTTTATCCGTTCTTCGGGCTGTTCGATTCCGTGGTCAAGGCTGTTGCGGATAAGATGAATAAATGGCTCCTTTAATTCTTCTAAGATTCGCTTGTCGATTTCAATGTCTTTTCCTGTACACTCCAAAATCGCTTCTTTCTTCAAAGATCGGGCGATTTCTCTGACCATTTTTGGAAAGGGCGCTAGCATGGTTGAAAAAGGCTGCATTAAGATTTGTTTGGTCTCATCCAATAAGCGATCGACTAAGGCGCTGACGGTAAAATGGTCTTGTTCCATTTGCTTGAGGCTCTGATCAAGCTGGCGGTTCATTTCTTTAAAAAAACATTCAAAGCCGCCTTCCAAATCCTTGAAAAGTAATTCTTTTGCTTTCCAAGACTGAGCTTGAGCATTAGAAAGCCCCTTGATGTTTTCCTGATTTAGCCTCCACTCTTTTTCCCATATGTCGAGATTTTGCTTAAGTGCTTGGAGGGATAGAATATGCTGATCTGAAATAAATTTCACAGAAAGTATCTCTTCCACCTGTCTAAGCAGAAGCGTCAATTTTAAGGAAGAGACGCGAATTGTTGAATCTGAAATGGGCTTCCATTCTTCTTGTAAAGGGCTGAGCGAAGAGGGATGGGCTGTTTCTTCAGGAATTTGAATAGGCGTTTCTTTTATAGGGACGAAAACTTGATCTTCTGAAGGAGCGGGCGAAGGAGGGGCGGGCTTTTCTATATGCTGTTTGAGCTGATGGATAAGCGTTTCTATTTTTTTGGGATCTTCTGCCTTTTCAACACTATTTGCCTCTTGGATGGCTTGGCTAATCCAATCCACTGTTGTATGTAAAGTATCAAATAAGGATGAAGTCGCTTTGATTTCTCCTTGCTTCCAAGCTCCCAAGACATCTTCCATTGATTGGCAAACCTTTTCAATTTGATAAAAGTCAACCGCGCGTGATGACCCCTTTAAGCTGTGGGCCTCGCGGAAAATAGCGTCTATCAAAGCGCTGTCTTCTCGGCCAGGATGACTTTCAAGGGCTAGTAGATGATCTGTCAGCTGTTTAATAAGATCTTGGCTTTCAATTTTATAAGTCTTTAAGAGCTTGGCTAAAAACTCTTCTTCGCTTTTGTCCATTTAAAGCCTATATTCATGGGATAAATCTTTTAGATTATTTCCCACTTCATTTAATTGTCTTATTCCAAGCTCAATATGCTGCATTTTGGCAACTTGCTGATGGCTGGCTTTTTTGATTTGATTCATGGCTACTGTGACTTCTTCTACACCAATGAGTTGTTGCTGACTTGAGTGGGCGATTTGATTGGCGGCTTGGGCGACATTTGTAATTTTTTCAAATAAAGACCGGATGGATTGATTGGTTTGAGAAGACTGGTTCATTCCGTTGGCAACGAGTAAGGAGCCTTGTTCGGCAGCCGTCACTGCCGCATGAATATCTCGCTGGATATCATGAAGAATGTTCCTGACTTGTCCTGTTGCTTGCTTTGATTGCTGAGCTAGATTTCGCATTTCTTGAGCGACCACCGTAAATCCTTTGCCTTGTTCTCCTGCTTTAGCAGCTTCAATGGCTGCATTGACGGCTAAAAGATGCGATTGCTCGGATATATCATTGACCGAGCCGATAATATTTCCAATAATTTGGCTATGGTCGCTTAATTTAGTAATACTGTTAGAAACTGTCTGCATTCCCTCTTGAATTCTGTTCATTCCTTGTATCGTCTCATTAATTGCTTTTTCACTATCTTGTAAGACTTTCAACGACTGATCGGATACTTGAGAGACATGGTCAGCTTTTCCAGCCGACGCTTGGGCTGTTTGTTTAAGCCTCTCAACAATATCTGTTGTATAGGCTACAGAAGAGGCTGCTTCTTGGGTAATAGCAGAAGTATCCTTGACATCGGAAAATATCTCTTGTCCGGAAGAGGTCAATAGATTGACTTCTTCTTGAAGCCGTTGAGCAAGCAATCCCAGGTTTTTAAACAAAAAATAGAGGGTAATGCCTAAAGTCAAAAGGGCAATCGTCAAGACAAGGATGATATTCCTTTCTTTATTCGCTTTGCGCAGCTGTATGTCATGAATGCGCTCTTTTTGCAGTCTTGTTTCCACTTCCCGCAGTTTGTTCACTTTTTCTGTCTGGGCCTCCCACCAGCGAGTGGCGTTTAAATGAAGAGGGGTATTAGGCCCCTGTGCAATGGCCATTTCTTCCATGTGCGAGGCATCCTGGATGAGCGGAGTGCTCATGACCGTTTGATAGATCTCTTCCTGCATGGGAGTTGCTACTCCAAAAAAGGCCTTTTTAAAAGCGACTTGCTGGCCGATCGCATCGATTAAGCGAATATATTGATCTACGGTCAAACGTTCTTTTAAAAGACTTACAAATACAAGCCGTTTCTCTTGATTGGCCATCCACTTCTCGTAAATTAAATTGATATAGGCGAATAAAGCCTTGGCTAATTCGGCGTCAGTAGAGGCGGTGGCAATATTGGAAATGTGGACAATTAACTCTTCTGTCAGATTTTGAATGGATTGGGTGAAATCTTGAAGAGAAAGGATGCCGGAAAAAAGCTGCTGGCGTTTTTGATTAAGTGCATCTAATTTCTCAAAAGTTTCTTGAAATGTGAGGGGAAGGAATGAATGCGTTTCTTCGAAAGAATGCTGATTGACAAGCTTTTTAATCGTTGAGAAGCGAGCATCCGTCTGCTGTTGAGTCTCTTGTAAATGCTGATTATAGGTTGAATCTTTTTCCAAAAGATTTAAGTGAGTGAAGGTCAATTCCTCTTGCAACGAATCAATAAGTAGGCTGATTTGGTTGCCAAGCGTTGATAAGCGAATGACTTGGTTCATTTCCTGTACGTCTTCATAGTCCGAATACAAAAATTGAATAAGGAGTCCCATTAAAACAAAAAAGGGCAACAAAATTAAAAAAAGGAGACGATATTTCATTCTCAATGGATTCATGCCTTCATCCTCAATTCTTGTCTCACTATGTAAACAAATTCATAAAAATAATCAGCCAAAAAAATTGAAAGGGATCGAAAGAAAATAAGAGCGTGTCAATTAACCAATGGCTCTATACGCGAATCCAAGCTAGTGGCTATTGACGATGCGTTCCAATAAGCAAGCGCGCATCTTTAAGAAATTTTTTTCCATCTAAAATGAGAATAGCGTCTTGTGTTGTTGCCATAATAAATTCTTGCAAAAGGCCCTTGCCCTCCTCTCTATTGGAAGAAAGCGCAAGAGATTGAATGCCTTCTGCTTGATCAATAAGAAGAGCCAATTCCCGATTTTGATAGTTCAGCACAAGGAGGTAAGATTGAGCAAGAGGGGAAAGATTGAGCGGCAAATCTAGAAAAATAGGCAAATCTACAACGCATAAAATTTTGCGCCTCAACTGGACTAATCCTTTAATGAAGGGCGGAACGGCAGGCACAGGAGTCAATTGTTTTAAAATGCAAACTTCTTGTACATAGGGTAGTTCAATTCCAAACCTGCGCTCATTTATTTGAAAAACAAAGGCCTCTATTTTTTTACTTTCGCTAAAATCTCCTAAATGAGAATGGCTGTTCTCCGAGAGTGAAAAAAGCTCTTGATCGGACATGGCTCTTGCCTCTTAGAGGGTATATTAAAGCTCCTAATAGTCTATATTCGCGTTCTTTTTCCAAGGAGAAGGGCTGGGACAGAGGCTATCTGACTTCATATCTTCCTCTATCTTAGGCTTGCTTCTAAATGGAAAATAATCTCAAACATTAGCAGTTTTAATACACCCTTTAAAGAATTTTTAGAAAAGAGGAAAGATGAATAAAAGGCAAAAAATCGTTTGTCTTTTGCAAGAAGAAAATGCAAAGGTGTATAAGATATTTGATAGGCGGAATGATTTTTTTATGTCTGCGAATGGGCATTCAACAGCCCCACAAGACAAAATAATAGAGGATCGATCCATGTTTCCAGCAAAGGCCCGGATTGAACAGCATTTAATGGAGTGCCGTCTCTCTATTCAAGAGCATGCAGAAAATAACAGAGAAGCCGTTTTAGCCCATTATGATGAATTGTCTGCTCATTTACTTCGCTGCTACTTAAATGGGGAAGGATGGATAGAGCAAGATGTCCATCGCATGATTGACGCCATTGCTTTTGCCGCAGATAAGCATCGCAATCAACAACGGAAGGACCTCAATCAAACTCCTTATATTATCCATCCTATAGAAGTCGCTGATCAGCTTTTAGTGATAGGCCAAGTGAGGGATTCGGATATCATCATCGCTGCTTTGCTTCATGACACTATTGAAGATACAAATACTTCTTATCAGGAAATTACTCAAAAATTTGGAAGGCGAGTCGCGGATTTTGTTCAAGAAGTGACGGATGATAAGAGTCTCCCAAAAGAAGAGAGAAAGCGTTTGCAGATTGTCGATGCTCCTCATAAATCAGCGGGAGCAGCCCAAATTAAATTGTCAGATAAACTCTGTAATTTAAAAGATCTCATTAGAAGTCCCCCTGTAGGTTGGCCTATGGAAAGGATAAAAGCTTATTTTGAGTGGGCCGAACAAGTGATCGATCGGCTGCCTTGGGTAAATGCAGCTCTTAAGCAAGCGGTTGACGATGCCATCTCAGCTTACAAACGCAAAGCTGACGAGCCTTGAAATTAACGTTTTATGCCAAGATCTGTTTCCTTGCAATTGAAGGAATGGAAGAAAACAGACTGAAATAAAGAAAGGGATGTAGGAAATCAAGCCTTTCTGATCTGAAGCGGGCGGCTATCATTCGCTTAAGAAACTTTCATTCCCTGCGTCTTAAGATAATCTTTGGCTGCTTGGACTTTGTCCCCTTGCAGTTCAATGTGGTTCTCTTTAACCGCTCCTCCACAGCCCAATCGCTGTTTGAGGGTGGAGCACAAGTGTTTAAGGTCTTCGATTTCCAAGGGGAGATTAAGAAGAAGGGTGACTAAGGAAGATCCCCTTTTTTCCTTAACGACCTTAATCGGATGTTTGGGTTTAGAAGGAGGAAGATTCTCGGGAATCCATTCTCCACCAATTGTAAAGGGCATACGACACTCTGTTTTATTTTAAGTTAATTGATTTGAGAGATAAATAACCTAAGTTCTGTTTTTTCCCTCTCGACTGCATCGAAGCTCCGCATATAAATAAATGGCAGGCAGGCCAAGATTAAAAATTATGGGCTTATCATTTTCCCTTGAGAGAGCTTTCTCATCGGTTTAAAAGGCAAAAAAAAAACAAAAATCGAGTTAATGGACTATCTGGATAAAGCCTATGAAAAAACGATTTTCTTTAGAAGGTTTATTCATTAGAGTGTAGATGTCTATTAATTATTTACTGATTTAGGCTGCCCAGTCCCTAGTCCTTAAGCAGGTCATATGTCTGAAAATCACCGCTCTCTTGTATTAGTAAAAAGATCTTTTGCTAAGCGTCTGATGCATAGCATTTTAATTGGTTTCTTGATTGTTTTGCTCTCCTTGCTAATAGGAATGGCCGGTTATCATCATTTTGAACAAATGAGTTGGCTTGATGCCTATCTCAATGCGGCTATGATTCTTTCTGGAATGGGACCTGTCGCTGATCCCCAAACTGTAGGCGGAAAAATTTTTGCCGGAACCTATGCGCTATTTAGCGGTGTGATTTTCTTGATTGTCGTCGGTCTTATCTTTGCACCGCTTTTTCATCGCCTATTGCACCAATTTAACGTTGAAGAAGACAAAAAATAAGGTAAAGCGAAAAAAGCTAGGCTATGAGTTATTGCAATAGAGTTCTATGCAGGCTTTAATACCGGCTGCACTGTATTCCTTAAGCCGTATAAGATGCCTTTGCAAGGAATAATCATCCATTCTGGGCGAGTGTGCAGTTCGTAGGAGAGTTCATAGACAGCTTTATTAAGCAAATAAATATCCAGTAAGAGAACACTTTCATTGGGATCTTTGCCTATCAAAGGCAGATGGCCTGCTTGTATGAATTGCTTATAAGAGTCTAAAAAGACTGCGCTGACATGTTCATACCATAAAATAGCCCATGGTTCTAGCTTGGAAATAATTTCAGGCCTGATAAACGTTGATGTTAGCAATACTTTATACGCCGCATAATGGAAAGAGCGGAGCATGCCTGCAACATCTCTCAAAGGGGAGCGTTTAAAGCGCCGTTGGCTGAGGGGTTGCAGAGGCTCGCCTTCGAAGTCGATAATATAGAAATCTTTTCCTGTATAAAGCACTTGTCCTAAATGATAATCTCCGTGAATGCGCATCCTCATCCCCGTCAGCTTGGTTTGAAAGATTCTACGGTAGCTAGTGAGCAGTAAAGCCTCGCTTTTTAGGACTTCTTCTGCAACTTCGCGTTGATCGCTTGGAATTTTTTCCAAGCTTTTTTTTAGAAGCTGATAGGCTGTACGCGCGTTGCTGCGCATGGTCTGATAGAGAGAACGCTGATAGAGGAGGGTAAAAGGCTCAGGCCTAAAGGCTGGATTTTCCGGGTGAGAGGCAAGGGCTAAATGCATTTCAGCTGTTCGTTGCCCAAGCAACCGTGTTGCTTCAAGAAATCTTCCGCCAATTAAATCCTCTAAGCGCGGCTTAATGTCATTTTTTTCTGTGGGCGGAAGCTCGATATTCCTATCTTTAAAAGCTAATAAGCCCTCATAATAGCGTGTTAAGGCATCAAGCGTAAAATCCCATCCCGTTCCTTCATTGCCTACGACCGATTCTAAAATTGCAATGGCAGTCGGTTCTTTATTCGGGCGCATCCATTCTATTTTGCCTTCGAAAGAGGGAATAGGAGTAAATTTCGCCACCTCTGAAAGAAATCGTTGCGTTTCAACTTCGGGATTAATTCCCTCTTCTAGTTTGCGATAGAGTTTTAAGAAGAACTTATTGCCATATAGGACGGAGGAATTGGTTTGTTCTCCTTTCATGACCAAAGATGGAATTCCATCTATTAAGTGCACATCCTCTTTTTTGATATCTTCACCGGGAGAGGCCACCAGCTCTTGACTGTCTAAGCGGGCTTTTTTGCGCTTTAAAATTAATTCGAGCAAGGCATTGCGCAGCTGATCGGAATAAATGCCGTCATAGAGGATGCCCTCTTGATTATCAACTGTCAGGGTCGCTATTACGCTATTAGGGGTATGGATTAAAATTTGATCGGACTCAGGCTTGGGTGCAAATGCAATGGGCAGCAAATATGTGTCGACATCATCTGTTTCTAAATAACGGATTTCCAAAAAGCATAGCCGGGTATTTCCAATCTCAAGGCATAAAATGAGCTTGACTTGCTGGATGGTTGCTAGTTTTTTTTCAAACCAACGGGCTCTTTTTATAAAATAAGGAAAAATATTTTTCTCAAGAAAGCGCTTATGCGATGAATCAAAGACATGTTCCCAGTTCTTTTCCACTGCCATCTTTGGAATCGTGCTTTGATGGATCAATTTGCTCAGCTTTTCGCTAGGCCGTAGCAAAAGCCAAAAATAGCTATGCGCTCCCATTGTCACATGATAGCCCTTTTCTTTAACAAGGGGAAAATGGTTGTGATGAAAAAGCTCGATGGGAACATAACCGACATATTTACCTAGATCAAGCTCGGCAGCTTGTGGGAAATGCGACATATTGGCAATGACAAGGATAATTTCATCGTCATAAGAACGGGTAAAGGCCAAAATTTTGGGATTATCCGAAGTAATGAATTCAAGCGAGCCGAATCCAAATGCTTTATGTCTTTTACGTACTTGAAGCGTACGCCTGATCCACCATAAGAGCGAAGAGGGATTACGTTCTTGGTTTTCGACGTTGATCACTTCATAATGGTAGGACGGATCGATAATGACAGGCAGATAAAGCTTTTGAGGATTGGCAGAGGAGAAGCCGGCATTGCGGTCGGGGCTCCATTGCATAGGGGTGCGGACGCCGTTGCGGTCTCCTAAATAATAATTGTCCCCCATGCCGATTTCATCGCCATAATAAATGACAGGTGTGCCGGGGAGAGAAAAAAGAAGGGTATACATTAGCTCGATTTTAGCTCGATCGTTATCAAGCAAAGGGGCTAAGCGGCGGCGGATGCCCAGATTGATTCTGGCTTTGGGATCTTTGGCATAAATGCGATACATATAATCCCTTTCTTCATCGGAAACCATTTCAAGCGTGAGCTCGTCATGGTTCCTTAAGAACATGACCCATTGGCATCTTGTAGGGGGAAGGGGAGTCTGTTCCAGAATATCAATGATGGGAAAGCGGTCTTCCATATGGATGGCCATAAAAAGCCTCGGCATGACAGGGAAGTGAAAAGCCATATGGCATTCATCTCCTTGCCCAAAATAAGCAACGGCGTCTTCCGGCCACTGATTAGCCTCAGCAATGAATACGCGATCTTGATATTTGGCATCGACATGTTGGCGGAGTTTCTTAATGAATTCATGGGTGGTAGGCAAATTTTCACAGTTGGTCCCTTCCTTCTCAAATAAATAAGGAATGGCATCCAACCGCAGTCCATCGACTCCCATGTCAAACCAAAAGTCTAAAGCGCGGAAGACTTCTTTTTGTACATGCGGGCTTTCAAAATTTAAATCAGGCTGATGGGAATAGAAGCGATGCCAATAATAGGCTTTTGCAACCGGATCCCATGACCAATTGGACGGTTCAAAGTCTTGAAAAATGATGCGTGCATCTTTGTATTTTTCTGGCGTATCGCTCCATACATAAAAGTCCCGCCAAACGGATCCTGAAGGCGATCGACGGGCACGCTGAAACCACGGGTGTTGATCGGAAGTGTGGTTAATGACAAGCTCTGTAATGATCCGAATCCCTCTGCGATGGGCTTCTTTAAGAAAACGCCGGAAGTCGCTTAATTTGCCATAAGTGGAATTGACATCATAATAATCGGAAATGTCATAGCCATCGTCTTTTAAAGGAGAAGGATAAAAAGGTAAAAGCCAAATGGCCGTAATCCCCAAAGATTCTAAATAATCAAGCTTCTGTCTCAGGCCCTCAAAATCGCCTATTCCATCCCCATTGTGGTCATAGAATCCTTTGACATGGACTTGATAAATAATGGCTTGCTTGTACCAAAGCGGATCTGTTGCCGCGTCTTCGTTTTCCATTGTCCCTCACAGAAAATACTCAAAATCAATTTCTCTTCTAATTTTACTTTGAATGCTAAATAGGCATGCAGGAGCTTGAGAATCCAAAGTGATAGATTGCATCTCGCCCTCCCAAATAAAATAGCGGTCGGAAAGCAACTCATGCACTTTATAAGATCCTTTTGAAGGCAGACCCAATTCAGCAAGAGGCACTTTAATGAGGCAGGATTGGGAATTTATTGGATCTAGATTGACAAGGATTAGCAAAGCATCTCGTGGATTTGAGCTGAACTTGCCGTAATACAAAATTTGGTCATTATCTATGTCATAAAATTTGAGATTAGAGGTGCATTGCAAACACGGATGCTTTCTTCTGATCGCATTAAGATTGGCGATCATGGGCGCCAAACTTTTATTGTCTGCTTTATTCCAATGCCTGAGTTGGTACTTCTCCGAATGCAGATATTCCTCTGTCCCCGGTATTGCGTCTTGTTCTATTAATTCAAAAGCGGGGCCGTACATGCCATAATTAGAGGAAAGGGTAGCAGCCAGGATTAAGCGGGTTAAAAAAAGCGGCCGGCTGCCTCTTTGCAGCTGTTCTGTCAAAATATCTGGCGTATTTGTCCAAAAATTTGGCCTGAAATATTCTGCAATATCGCTTAGAGCTATTTCTTTTACATAATCTGTCAATTCACGCTTTGTGTGGCGCCATGTAAAATACGTATAAGACTGACTAAAGCCTATCTTGGCCAGCCAATACATCACTTTGGGACGCGTAAAAGCCTCTGCCAAGAAAATCACTTCGGGATACTCTTGCTTAATTGTCCGAATGATCCATTCCCATAAGGGAAAGGGCTTGGTGTGAGGATTATCTACTCGGAAAATGCGCACGCCTTTTTTTATCCAAAATAGAAAGATGCTTCTCAATTCTTTCCATAAATTTTCCCAATCTTCTGTTTCAAAGCAGAAGGGAACAATATCTTCATATTTTTTAGGAGGGTTTTCGGCATATTGAATACTTCCATCGGGGCGCCATCGAAACCAATCTGGATGTTCTTTAAGATAAGGATGGTCAAGCGAACACTGGAAGGCAATGTCCATCGCAATGTCAATGCCTTGCTCTCTAGCAACCTTTATAAGCTTTTCAAAATCTTCCATGGTTCCCAATTCGGGATGGATGGCTTTATGCCCTCCTTCATGCGATCCGATAGCCCATGGACTGCCCGGATCGTGTTTTTGCGCTTCCGGACTATTTTTTTTCCCTTTACGCTTTGAATAGCCGATTGGATGAATAGGGGGAAAATATAAGACATCGAATCCCATCTGGGCAATTTCGGGAATCAGGGCTAAGCAATCTTTAAAGGTGCCATGTTTTCCGGGTGTAGGATTAAAAGAACGAGGAAATATTTCGTACCAAGCGCTGAAGCGGGCCTTGGGTGGGTCGACGATCACAGACAACGTCCTTTCCATCTCCGAGATCCAATGCTTATTCGGATAGCAATCCCGCATCAATAGCGTCAGACGCTCGTCTATCGCTAAACGAACACGCTCTTCTTCGTGTTTGGCATTTTCAATCGCTGTCAAAAAACGCTTAAGCTCGGCATTCCGTTTCTTGCTTAGCGCTTCTTTGATCATTTTTAATCCCATCTCAATTTCTGAGGGGACGTGAATGCCTGCTTTGAATTTTTTTTCGAGCTCTTGCTGCCAGGTCCTGAAGTAATCTACCCAGGCTTGGATGGTATAAAAATAGACTCCCAGTTTTTCTACTTTGAATTGTCCGGTCCATCGGTCATTGCCCACGTTGTTCATGGGAGTTTCTTGCCATTTTGCTTGATCGTTTGCGCGAAATAAGAGGTTGGCTGACACCAAACTATGCCCATCTGTAAAAATATCTGCGCTAACGCTTACCTCATCCCCCATAATCCGCTTGATGGCGAAACGGCCTTCTTCAATTTGCGGGCTGATTTGCGAAATAGCAGCCCTTTTTCGTCCATCTTCAAGCTTCATTGAACTGGCTCCTGCAGTTGTAAATCTGATTTGATAACCTTTATTTAAATAAAAAAATAATTATATTGAAGCTTTAACTTTAAGTTTCTGAACGGTGAAAAAGAAAGGGGAATATTTCCTACGCAAATTCAAAAATAGGTTCCAAAGCCTACCTGTTTTGGAGCAAAAGGAATTTCAAGCCCCCGCTCGCTTTTTTAAAGCAAAAAGGAGATAATCGCTAGAAGGACCGGATACGGCTTTGAAATTTAGCACTTCAAATTTGGCTTCGGTCATCTGTTTGATTTCCGTACGCGTATAATGGGCAAAAAAGCGCGGATAGCCGCTGGCTCTTTCTTCCACGCCTTCTGTTCGGCCTTCAATAACAGCTAAAAGAAAGAACCCGTTCGGCTTTAAAAGGGCGGCAATCTTATCTAGCTGTTCTTGCCACTCTTTCTTTGGAACGTGGATAAGCGATAGGATGGCAAGCACGAGGCTGAAGGAAGCGGGTTTATCTTGATAAGATTGAACAGTCATTTGGAGGCAGGTTAGCCCTTTATCGCGGCACAATCGGCACATTTGAGGGGAAGGATCCAGGCAAAGGACCTCAAAGCCTTGATCTTGCAGCCATTTTGCGAGCCGGCCTGTCCCGCTTCCAATATCTAAAGCACGATCGCCCAAGCAAGGAGAGTGATAAGCGATTATCCAGGCAGGAAGGATATCGGCAAAGGGAAAGCGGTCCCATAATAGATAGCGATGATCGTAGCAGTTTTGATTGATCGCATCGATATCCAGGTTTTGTTGATCGAAGGGGCCGGTGCTCATATGCGCTCCTTGGACAGACAGACTGACAATGGATAAAGCCAAATTTATTATAAAGCTTATTTTTAAGCGGTTGAAAAACATAGAGGCAGTCTCAGAAAATATTTTTATAGAATAATCGATGATGTTTACAGTAGATCCTATCGGATATTTTTATGCTAGTCAGACGAAAAAGTATACGGTTCCTAGGCAGCCCGGGCTTGTGAAAGGAAATGAAGGACTCATTCGCTTGAATCCACATTGTCAATTTGAGCAAGCGCTAGAAGGATTAGAAGGCTTCGATCGCATCTGGGTGCTTTTTCGTTTTCATCTTCATTCCCATTGGAAGCCAAAAGTGCTTCCCCCCAGAGGAAAAAAAAAGAAGGGGGTATTTGCCACGCGTTCTCCTCATCGTCCAAATATGATTGGGCTATCTTGCGTGGAGTTAAAAGCCATAGAGGGATTGGATTTAATCATTGTCAATCATGATTTAATTAATGGAACGCCTATTTTAGATATTAAACCGTATTTGAATTATGCGGATTCTTTTCAGTGCATCCGGCAAGGATGGGTGGATGAATTGGACAGCCAAGAATCCTTTGTTATTGAATGGTCTCCACTTGCGCTTCAGCAGATCGCTTATTTAGACGAACAGGGACTTCATCAATTAAAAGCAGAAATTGAAATGCGGCTGGAAACCAACCCCTTCCCTTATCCCAACAATCGCGTCAAACAATTAGAAACTGGTCTCTATCAACTGGCTTATCAAACTTGGCGCCTTTATTACACAATTTGCGGGCAAGAAATTCTCATTCACCGTTTGGCAAGCGGGTATGATGAGGCGACGCTAGCAGGCAGAAAAGAATCGAAATGGCCGGATGTGCCCATTCATCAAGCGTTTTGCCGGCATTTTCCTTTAAACAATGCTCCTTAGAATACAAAGATTTAAGCGGAGAGATTTCATGAACGATAAGAAAAGCGAAGAAAAACCCTTGGAAGTGGAGCCCGTCAAGCGTCACATTTTTTTGTGCTGTGATCAGACTAAACCCAAGTGTTGCGAGTATGAGGCGGGACTAGCAGCTTGGGAGTATTTAAAAACGCGATTGAAAGAATTGAATTTAACCGAGCAGGCCGGGATTTTCAGGACAAAGGCGAACTGTCTGCGCTTATGCCGTCAAGGTCCCATTGCCGTTGTTTATCCTGACGGCATTTGGTATCACTCCTGCCATCCTGATGTGTTGGAGCGCATTATCCAAGAACATTTAATTAAAGGAATTCCCGTCGAGGCGTATCGCATTCCGCAGGGCAGATCAGATTAATCTAGCGCGCATGATCAGGGGGAGAATGAGGAAGGGGGGATTCCAACCAATGGCCAATGTCATCCATTAAATGGGGGATATTCCTCAGGGTGTGATTGCCACCTTCTAGCTCCCAATAAGTGACCGGATTACCATGCTCTTGCAATTTTTCCACCATATGGTGCCCCTCTTCCAGATCGACGCGTTGATCTTTTGTGCCTTGTATAATCAAGATGGGGAGGGATTTTCTTAAATAAGGAACGGTTTCCAGCGGATCCCGCTGTTTAATCCACGTTTCTGCATTATCTGCAGAGAGGCCAAAATCATGCATGAACATGGTTTTCATATCTTCGCGGTCTGTAATTTGCCGATGCAAATCAAGAATAGAAGAAAGCGCAACGATTTTCTCGACTTTGTTTTGCAGCTGAGGATAACGTGCCAGCATTAAAAACATTTCCAACCCCCCTCTGCTAGGCCCGAGCATATAGAGGTGTGTCGGTCGAGGGCATGCGTGCAGTTTATTGGCTAGCTGAGGATAAAAGGCGATCAAATTTTTCATGTCATCAATATCCGTTCCTCCAAATTCATCCTGCCCTTCACTGACCCCTCCTCTTAAAGTAGAAGAAATGACGGCGTAATCGCGATAATTGGCCATGTCCAAGCCAGGATTAAATAAGGCAAAATTGCGATTCCCCCAGCGGAACAGTACAAGCAAAGGATGGCAAGCGGGACCTGCCGGCAAGCTCACAAAACCTTTAATAGAGAGGCCATCGCTTGGATAGCGGAAAAGATAAATACGGCGATGGTAGGCTTTAATTTCCTCTTTAACGTCCGGCTTGGTATCCGGGCTCTCAAGCACTTGTTCGGTAATATCTTTGATGTCTTCATTATTTTTTAGATCATAAAAATGCGTCATGCGCTCAGATATATCCAGAATTTTTTGATTTTCTTGCTTAAGCGCTTGATCTTTGGAGAGGGCTGCATGAAGCGTTAACGAAGCCAAGCTTAGAAACATAAAAATTGAAAAGATCTTTAGGTGCATCTTGTTCATTCTTTTACCTACGTTAAGGTGTACTACCCTCTAAAATAAACCAAATGTGCGAGAAAAATGCCAACCCCGTTAGTTTGCCTATTCTTTTTATAGCGGCATTCAAATAAAGAAAAGTTTAAATACACTCTCTAAGCCAAGAATGAAAATTAAAACATTTTAAATTCAACTCAAATTGTGTGATAAATAGTTTGAAGAATTGTCTGTTAGTTAATTTTCTTAATACTGTGCGAATACAATCTAAACAGAATCTTAATTGACGTAAAATAATAAAAAACTTTAATATTTCATAACAACAGCTATTTTAAAAGACTTGTGATAGTGATTATAAAGCACTATCTCAGTTTTATTTTATTATCATTCAACAAGAAGGATTGATTATGCAGGCAAGTTCAGGGATTGTTGCTCCAAATGGATTAGCATATTATAGGTTAGATGGGGCTGGTTCAGTACAGATGAGGGGGGAGACAAAAGGCAAATATACGATGAATATCAAGGATTTTGGAGATAATAAAAAAGCGATAGAAATTTATGAGATTACCCAAAATACCATTACAGGCAATTCAGATTCCAAAAAAGACACGCTCAAGGATTATTATAAATGGGAATGTATTGGTTACCTGTCTCCGGATAGAGAAAAGCTGTTTGTAGAGACGATCGCTTATATGTCGATTGCTGAGAAAATCAATGGCGTTTGTATAAGGGGAACGGGAGAATTTATGCCGGTAGAGATTGTCCAAATGCCTATAACGCATAAGTATGATTATCACTATTATTTAGAGACTCAATTATTCGGGAAGTGGGGAGGGACTTATACAGACAAGCCACGCGGCTATAAAGGATGTAAGCGTTCGTTAGCTGGTTATACTCCACCACAAACGCTTGATGCCGGAAAGAAAGACAAGGGGTGTATTATTTCCTAAAAGATCCATCAACCATTTGTTTGACAAGCTTGCCTGGTAGTCTTTGGACGACTAGGCAATTATTTTTTATTCTCTCAATAAATGAAAACAATGATTTTGCAGAATTTGATGCTGACCCTTAATTAAGATCTTGGTTGTTTTCCTCTTTTTTATCATTTAACAAGAAAGGATGTATTATGCAGGCGACTGGTTCACAACAAATTGTTTCTCCCATTGGGCTGGAATATTACCTCATCGAAGGAGTCTATACTCGAGGGACTGGATATAATGATCAATCTACGTTTCAAATATTCCCTAAAGATACAGAAAATGGGAAAGCTCTAGAAATCACTGCCATTACAAAAGATATTTTTAAGGGAATGGATAGCGACCAGCGAAAAGATAAAGTCATGAAGTATTATAGAGGCCAGGCGCTTGCTTACATGACGGCAGACCACAACACCGTTTTTCTGGAGACAGTGATGTGGAAGGGCATAGCCGAGGAAGTGAAAGGCGTTATCATAGAGGGTCATTTCTTTGCTGTTGAATTTAAGCCGATGCCGACAGATAATTGGCAGTCTTATCACTATTATTTGGAAGAGAACATTGGAATGAAGTGGGACCATTACACCTCAAAGCCTCGGCCTTTCGATAGTTATAAGAAAAATTTGAGCAGTGTAAAAGGGTATGAAGTTCCTATAGAATTTCAGAAAAAGAAAGAAGATAAGGGCTGCATTATTTCCTAAAATAGGTAATCAGTTTATCTTATAGATTTTCTGGTAGGTCTTAAGAGAGAATATGAAAACGGCTAAAGACTTAAATGCGAGAGGACTTTTCTTTCTATCGACTAAGAAATATGAGGCCATATTTTAACTCGTATGGCCTCTATTTTGAGAACTCACATGCACTTTTTAACCTAGCTTTTATCTCAATTGAATCTGCTCAGCTTGATTTCGAGTAAAAGCTTGCAGGCCTTTGAAGTAAGCCATCGCAACTTGCTTAACTCGTTCTGGCCCTTGAATCCCTTCTAGAACCAGACTTTTATCATTCAGCCTCAAACATTCTTGCTTGTTATCTTGGCATAGGCTCTCTCCGTAGCATAAGGGGCTATGCACCAAGCGGGTTAAAGCCAAATTGCGGGCATATACGCCTTTGGAAATGTTAATACAGGCATTTTTCAAATAGGGAACCGGATCAGCCTCTTCAACAGCCGGTACGTTGAGCTGCTTGACAAATTCTTTTAAAATTGCCTCGCTTAAAGCAATGGAGCGGTCCATCGTTTGGGTCAGCAATAAGTGCAAAAAAGCATAACGGCTTTTAAAATCGCTTAATTCATTGCGGCAAAAGCTGCCTCCTACAAAGACCATATTATAATTATAAGGTTGAGGAATATTTTGCTGGGTGATAGGATCGCGGCCTCCATGTGCATTGTAATGAATAATCAAGGTTACATCCGGTTTGTACGCATTAATTTTGTCGGCCCGGGCCAGCAAATCTAACCGATTATAATCTTTGAATAACTCAAAAGGAGATTTTGAGGAATTCAGCCGTCCAAGCCAATCAAAAAAATCCTCCGGATAAACTCCCGTGCCATTTGTTTCTTTTGTTAGCAAGACTTGTGCTCCAGCGTCTTCTAAAAGATTTTTTAAGAGCTTGGCCGTTAAAAGAGTTAAAGTGCCTTCATTGAAAGAAATGCTATCGCTGGCTTGATTCGAGTCCGGCCTATCCATCTCTATCCATCGTTGCTCTAATTTGGCATAGCGCCCGCCAAAATGGCCAGGGTCAATGGCTATTTTGAGTCCTGCAAGAGTAGAGGGCAACGGAAGCGAATGAGGTCTTTCCGAGGTGGGACGAGAAGCTAAAGCTAAAGTGAATTCCGGCCGATGCGCCTGGCTGTCTTCTTCTGTTGCATAGAGAAAGAACGCCTCCTTTGTAAGCAAAAATTGTTTGGCAAGAGCCGGGTCTTTAACGAGATAGTGATTAAGCTTAAACGCTATCTCATCGGAAGTGTAGATGCCTTGATAATTGTCAAAGTCTTGATAGCTTTCCGCTCTTAAGGAAAGACAACAGAGAAAAAGAAGGCAGAAAAGGAGGAGAATTAAGCGAGAATCTATATGAGGGAAAAAAGATACGTTCATGCACGCTCCAAAATTAGAATGGCATCAGAGACTTTTCTGACCTTTTTCAATCCTTCATCTTCATCCTCGTCGCCTGTTGGGTCATTGACGACATGATGATCGATGACCATGGTTGAGGATCCGCCTCCATCCAAATTAAGGGCTTCTTGGCAGCCTAAGCTATGCATAAACGAAGCTAATTCAGGAATGGTCATGCCTTTGCTTAATTTCGGTTGCCTGCCATCCACGACGACTAAAAGCCAATGCCCATTAGGTAGAAGGCCAACAGCTGTGCGGGCATGGGCGCTATTTAGAAAGCTGCTTCTCGTTTGTTCAGATGAAAAATCGCGGATGACTTCTCCTCCACGGATTAAAACGGGAGCTCCTCCAACTATATTAGACAAGCTGTCCCATAAATGGGAAGGCGTATAAGACGACTGCGAGTGCGTATGAATTTGTAAATTTATAGGAGAGCCAAGAGGGATCGTTCGCCAAAATTTAAGAAAAACTTTAGAGCCGAAGGAAAGGATGAATCCGTCCCAAGGAATCGCATGGCTGCCTCCTTCATAAACGGCAAACAGGCGATTTTGCCGGACAACCACTTCAAAACCTTTCTCATTGGTAAGAGTGGTGGAATGAAACTGGGGGGAGAAGAGGATGGTTTCTTGCTCATTCCTTTGCCGATTAAGGCCATCGATGGCCATCACTTTATCTTGGATTTGGCAGGAAGCCTTGCACAACACTTGGTCAATTAGAGCGAGGCGTCCATCTGGATTCCATCCCAGCGCTCCCCTTGGTTTTGTCGGCCAAGCATACCATTGCGATTGGATTTTTAAAATCCCGGCAGGCAATCCTTCCCAAGGGCTTCCCTTAAAGAAGCCGCCATTGATCGCAGCAAGCGCCCCATAGGCATCGGCTAATTCTTGCACTGTCTGCCTGCCAAGGGCTTTTTCTTTTGCATGAACGAGTGTAATGGAAAAAGCTTGAGGATCAACTTCTAAAATATGGATGGAAAGAGGGCCTGGTAAAATGACATGTTTATAAGGAAGGGCTTGAAAAGCGCATAAAAAAAATAAAAGTCCGAAAGCAGCAGCTGATTTAATTAAGGAAAGCAGATACGCAAGAAACGGTCTTTTAAGAAACGAAAAAGAAGCCTGAATTGGAATTCGAAAAAGAAATAAAAATGGAAACATAAGCCGTTTGTCCTGATTAATCACATCATTATTTAATAGAAGAAAGCTGTTTTATGCCACATGAATTCTCCTTCACAAAAATTACCTTTTTCTTCCTAATGAGGATTTAAGAAAAAGCAATAAATATTTTGAAATATAAAGGTTATCATTTCTAGCCAAGCACTTTCTAAGAGAATTTCTTAAAACTGCTAATGGCCTATATTTGAGATCGTGGAGAGTCTCTAAGGAGAAAGATCGTGACAAATCTGCAATTGAAGCATATCAAAAGATATAAAGATTTTGCCTGGCTGCTCGTGAAGTATGGCAGATCAGATTTATTGAAAGAGGTGCGGGCAGAACTACCACAGTTAGAAGAGGGGCGAACAGAGACGGCAGGAATGCCAAAACCGGAAGAGCTGGCTAAAGATTTGCAAAAAATGGGCCCGACTTTTGTCAAGTTAGGGCAGCTGTTGAGCACGCAATCAGATATTTTCCCCGATGCTTATATAGAAGCGTTATCAAAGCTGCAGGATAAAGCAGAACCTTTTTCTTATGAAGAGGTGGAAAAGATTTTTAAGGAAGAATTGGGCGTGCGTATTCAAGACATCTTTAAAGACTTTGAAAAAGAGCCCTTGGCTGCCGGTTCTTTGGCGCAAGTTCACAAAGCAGTTTTGCCTAGCGATCGCATTGTTGCGGTTAAAGTGCAAAGGCCGCACATCCAAGCAGGCATTATTGAGGATTTAGATGTTCTGGAAGAAATTGCGACTTTCTTAGAAAAACAGACGACATGGGGAAAACGTTATAATTTAGTCGATAAAGTTATCCAATTGCGGACAACACTATTAAATGAATTAGATTACAGAAAAGAGGCGATCAATCAGATTAGCTTTAAGCGCAACTTAAAAGAGTTCCGCCGCATCCTTATTCCAAGCCCGGTCGAAGATTATACGACATCCCGCATTCTAACAATGGACTTTATAAGCGGACAAAAAATCACCGACATAAGTCCTTTAATTAAAATGGAGATTGACGGCGAGCGTTTGGCCGAAGATCTTTTTGAAGCTTACCTCAAGCAAATTATCATTGATGGCTTAGTCCATATCGATCCTCATCCAGGCAATATTTACTTAAGTCAAGATAATCGGTTGGTTATTTTGGACCTAGGCATGGTTGCACGCATTGCTCCTCAATTGCAGACTGGATTGCTCAAGCTATTATTGGCCGTTAGCGAAGGACAAGGGGAAGAGGTGGCGGATATTATCATTAGATTAGGGCAAAAGACGGATGAATTCGATTATCATGTGTTTCGCGAACACATCTCCAATCTAGTTGCGCAGTATCAGGACTTAAATTTAGCTCAGATGGCTATTGGACAGGTGCTAATTAAAATTAGCGGGGCATCTGCCGAAACAGGTGTTAAGCTGCCTCCGGCTTTTAACTTGCTTGGCAAAGCTTTGTTAAATTTGGACCGCGTCGGCAAGGCTTTAGCGCCTCACTTTTCACCCAATGAGTCCATTAGGGAAAATGCCACTGCCCTCTTAACGGAAAGAATGCGCAGGAATTTTTCCGCAGGTGTGTTTTTTCGCACATTTATTGAAGCGACAGAATTTGTTCAACATTTGCCTGCTAAGATGAATAATATTCTGGATATCTTATCCAAAAATGAATTAAAGCTTGATGTTGATGCATTCAATGAACGACGGTTAATGATTGGCTTCGAAAAAGTCGCCAATCGCATTACTTTAGGACTTGTTTTAGCGGCTTTAATTATTGGAGCAGCTCTCTTAATGAGGATAGAGACGAATTTTACGATTTGGGGATATCCAGGTTTAGCCATTTTGCTATTTCTTGCAGCTGCTTTAGGTGGGTTGGCGCTTATTATAAACATTTTGATGTCCGACGAAAAAAAAGAGCCTAAATGATTCTCCTCCTTTTATTTTCTTTTTTAGCAGGCATTGTCACTGTTTTATCTCCCTGCATCCTGCCGGTTTTGCCCGTGATTTTATCGGCAAGCGTTGGAAAGGGAAAATGGCGGCCTTTCGGAGTCATTGCGGGATTAATCATCAGCTTTGTTTTTTTCACGTTGGCCTTGACGACTCTTGTACGATCTTTCGGCTTGTCTGCCAATGTCCTTCGCTATACGGCTATTTTGATTATTGGTTTTTTCGGTCTGGTCATGATTTTACCGACCTTTAGCAATTTGTTCGCTAAACTGACCGGCTCCCTTGCCGAATGGGGGAATCAAATTCAGGCGCGAACGCATCGGCAAACGGCAGGATTTTGGAGTGGTTTTTTTCTGGGAATTGCCCTTGGATTAGTCTGGACGCCTTGTGCAGGGCCGATTTTAGCTGCGATTACGACTCTTGTTGCCACTCAGAAAGTAACGATAGAGGTTGTCTTATTGACCTTTGCCTATAGTTTAGGAGCGGGCATTCCCTTGCTTTTTGTCGCTTATGGCGGAAATAGGGCGGTCTCCGAGTTCCCGGCTTTGGCCAAATACTCAGAAGAGATTCGAATGGGATTTGGCGTCATTATGATTCTGACCGCTCTTGCGTTAGCCTTTAATTGGGATGTGGCTTTCCAACAAAAAGTCCTGGATTACCTGCCGAATATTCAAATTGAGAATAATACCTGGGTCCAACAGCAGCTTCAACACCTCCGCTCCCCAGCTCCAAGCTTTCCCAATCAAGATAATAGTCCCTGGGAAGAACAAGACAATCCCTCTGTTCCCTCGTCTAGCCATCAACAAGCTGAAAAGGGTGAGGTATTGCCTATTATCTCCAAAGCCCCTCCTATTGTGGGAATTGCGGATTGGATCAATAGTCCTCCGCTTACATTGAAGGATTTAAGGGGTAAAGTTGTTCTCATTGATTTTTGGACGTACAGTTGCATCAATTGCATTCGGACCTTTCCTTATTTAAAGCGCTGGTATGAGCGATATAAAGACCAAAATTTTGTCATTATAGGCGTCCACACTCCCGAATTTGAGTTTGAAAAGAATCTAAGCAATGTCAAGAAAGCTGTCGAACGTTTTCAAATTGTTTATCCGGTTGCTTTGGATAATCAGTATGCGACCTGGGAGTCTTACCATAATGCCTATTGGCCAGCCCATTATCTCATCGATCAAGAGGGAATGATTAGAGAAGTCCATTTTGGTGAAGGCGGATATACAGAAACAGAAAATGCCATTCGCTCTCTTCTCAATGAGAAGCCCTTATCCAATCAAACAGAAGAACCCATGCCTGCTGTTCCCATCAGCATAACTCCTGAAACGTATTTAGGCTATCACCGTGCCGGTGCTTATGTTCCTGCGCTCACTATCCATAAAAACCAATTTTTTAATTACAATTCCATTCAATCTGTGGGGCCTAATCAAGTCGGCCTTAAAGGAGACTGGAAAATAACAAATGAAAATATTCTCGCAGGCGCAGACGATTCTATTCTGGTCTTGAATTTTATGGCCAATCGCGTGTACTTGGTTTTGGGAGGATCCAGTTCCCTACCAATCAAGGTGGAATTAGACGGCGAGCCTTTGCCTCTTAAATATCATACCGTAGACATGAATCCGCAAGGGGAAATCTTTGTTAAGGATGCACGGAAATATGATATTGTCAATCTAAGAGGAGAAGGAAAAAGGCGTCTTTTAGTCCTGCATGTGCCCAAGGGAATTCAGGCCTATGCCTTTACCTTTGGCATGGAAGAATAAAATCCTTCTTTCCAATTCCTTCCCAATGTATAATATAAGTTATTTAATTTGTTTTATTTAAATTTTACTAATTCTATGCATTGGCCTGCTAAGAAAGGCTTAAATGGTAACTAGGTTCTATGACGTTGCTTCCCAAAAATTCTGATGGCTGCCCGTATCTATTGTTAGCGCCCATGGAGGGAGTCGGGGATTCTACCTTTAGGCGCGCCATGGCCTCTATTGGAGGCTTTGACGAAGCCTGTACTGAATTTCTGCGCGTACCAAGCAATGCGCATGTAGCCAGTTTGGCTAAGCGGTATCGAGCGGATGAAACTTTTCCCATCCCGCAGGCCGCTCAATTAATGGGATCGGATCCGGATTTAATGGCAGAGATGGCGCGCGCTGTAGTGGAAAGAGGAGCTCCGCGAGTGGACCTTAATTGCGGCTGTCCGTCCAATACAGTTACGGGACGTGGAGCGGGCTCTAGTCTTTTAAAAGACCCCGGGCATCTTTACAAAGTTGCTAAGGCTATGGTAGAGGCTGTTGCTGTTCCTGTTACAGCTAAGCTGCGTTCGGGTTTTGAAGATACGTCCCTTTTTAATGAAAATCTATTGGCGGCTCAAGAAAGCGGCATTAAATATTTGACCCTGCATCCGCGCACGAAAGTCGATGGCTATGGACCTCCTGCCCGGTGGGATCTGATTGCCGAAGCCAAACAGCTATTGCGCATTCCGGTGGTGGGCAATGGAGATATTCTGACAGTGCAAGATGCGCTCAGAATGCTGGAACAAACGAGATGCGATGCTTTGATGATCGGACGAGGCAGTGTCATCAATCCTTTTATTTTTCATGAAATTAAAGCCCATTTTGCCGCTTTGCCTTTCGAGCGCGAATGGCTGCCTTTCGAGCGCTTTATCGCTATCTTTAAACAGGAACTAGCGAATATGCCGATGCGGGGACAAATTAATAAGTTAAAGCAGCTATTCGGATTTCTCTTTAAAGGAAATGCTGCATTGTTAGGAAAAAGACAGCAAATTCTGACATCCTTATTTACTGATAAGGAGGCTTTCTTAGATTTTGTCCTCCCGCTTTATCAATCCGATTGGAAGAAGGCCGGTCAAAAAGATTCGCTGATTTTAGCCGAATTTGAACGGGGGAATGGTGACATGTGCCTAGAGGAATCTTGCGGTTAGTTTTCTCGAAAATATAAAAACTCCACATTCAAGTTAAAAAGGTAGGCAAGTGAAGAAGGAGGAAAAAATTTCCTCCTAGTCATTAGCGGCTTTAATACAGCCTCTCTGTGGTTTTAAATATCCCGGTGAATCAATGTCGTTGAAGCTTGATTTGTAGGATAAAGAATCAAATCAGCGATATTGACATGCTGGGGTCGCGAGGCAATAAAAATAATGGCTTCTGCAATATCTAAAGCCGTTAGAGGGGTAATTCCGGCATAGACTTGCTTGGCTTTATTTTCATCTCCATAAAACCGCACATTGCTGAATTCCGTCTCCGCCATTCCAGGCGAGATAAGGGAAACCCGGATAGGAGTGGCCACAAGCTCCATGCGCAAAGTATCGGTTAGCGCTCTTACTGCGAATTTGGTTGCACAGTACACTCCTCCTCCGGGATAAGTTCCATGGCCTGAAATACTTCCCACATTAATGATGTGGCCACGGTTAGCTTGGATCATGCTTGGCAAGATCTGCCTTGTCATTGTCAAAACGCCTTTGATATTTACATCAATCATTTCATTCCAAGCATCCGGTTGAACTTCCCATAGCTTATCCATGCCTCTCACAAGTCCCGCATTATTGACCAAAATATGCGGCATGCCAAAGCGGCTTTCTATCCGTTGAATTTGCTCCGCCATAAGAGCATAATCTGCCACATTGCCAACGATCAGAGTACTTTCTGCTTGATAGCGTTGATTTAATTCTCGCTGAAGCTCTTCAAGCCTTTCTTGGCGGCGAGCGACAAGAATCAAGCGGGCGCCTTCTTTGGCAAAAAGGCGGGCTGTTTCTGCTCCAAAGCCAGAACTTGCTCCTGTAATCATGACTGTTGTGTCAGTAAAAAGCTTTGCCTGCATGGCGGGCTCCTTTAACCGTTTTTACTAAATTTTGAACCCAGAGAAAAATACGTCAGTGCTTTCCCCCCCTTTTGACTAGCCTATCCCAGTAGGCTCGCATATCAGGATTGAGGTACATGCGAATGCTTTTATAATCGGGTCCTTGTGAGGGATATTCTGTATCAATAAAGGCAAAAAGCCCTTGATTCGTATAGGCAATATTATCCGGCCTATAACTCGATCCTTTTGCGAAGCTAAGGATGGAATACAGTTCATCTAAGTGATCGGGCGTAATGTAATTTTGCCAGGCATAGTAATTGAGGTCTTTGGGAGCTAGATTCATATCGGTGACTAATAACAGCGCCAAGTGGCGGGTATGTTTTTCGTCTTTAGGAGGAGAAGGGTCTGCAGGTAAAGGGTAAATCCACTTGGAAGCTACGACGAAAAAGCGTATTTGTTTTTTGTTGATGATATAGCGAATTTTATCCGCCCCTTCACATCTGCGTACAAGCCATTCCCAGCTAGGTCGGTCGCGTTTTTCTTTCAATTGATCATCCATATAGGCTTTGACGAGATAGGTAGGCAATGATTTATGCTTGGCAACATAGATAAAGGAACGGGGACGTTTACTGATTATCCTAAATCCCGATGCTTTAAATGTGTCTTCATTGACTGTTGCTCTTTTCCTTAAAAAGATCGCATCAAGGTTATCCTTCATGGGATGCTTATCGGGAATGATATAGGGACGCATGCGTTTCTTTATTTTATTAGAAAGAACGCGGTTTTTCTCGAAATCGACATTTTGAGCCCGAACTCTTAGACTAGCAGCCTGACCGGAAGAATTTAAATGATCAAAGCCCTGTTTGCTCTCACGGTCAATGGCTTCTTCCCATAGACCGGACAGATAATTAAAAGAATCGGAAAACAAGCGTTCGGCTTGTTCGCTCTCTCCCATTGAAAGGTGGTGTTTTGCCTGATGATAACTTTCCTGGGCTTTTTCAAAGCGATATTCACGTCTAATTTGCTCGGTTGTCGCTTTTTGGGAGTAAAGGGAATGAGCAATCTTGTCCCACAAAAGACTGATTTCTTCTTCCGAGAAAGCAATGCCATCTGGCTCTTGGCTCGCATCTAAGGAGTCTTTAAGTTCTTTTATATGAAAGCTCAGCGAAGCTAAGCCATAAATATATGAGTGCTGATCCTCTTTAGCCTCTAATATAATCGAGGAAGAGGAATGAGCAAATAGAGGCGTTGTATGAAAGGACAATCCCGAAAAAGCGAGACATAAGGTTAAAATGGAAATTTTTGAGCGCATGATAGACCGTGAAAGGTTAAGATTCAAAAAAATTAACTTAAGACTTTTAGCATATTTGTTTTTGGACGGCAACGTTAAATCACGATGCTTTGAGGGTGAAGGATATTTTTGTTTGTTATAAACCTCTAATAGTCATTTATTTACTGAGATTTGAGTGGGGTTAATAGAAAGATGTGTTCGAAAGAAAATTAAATAGAAGGATGGGTCAGATATTTTAATAAGGGTTCGTGAAGAGGGGAATTGGTTGCCAAAAGGCTAGTTGTACTGGTTAGTTGTCGAGCTTGGCGATCATAGTAGGTGATTTTGCCTTGCGCTTCTTGAATGAGCAATTGACCGGCAGCCCAATCCCATATATATAGGTTGTTCATCCAAAACCCGTCCAATTTTCCAGCTGCTACATAAGCTAGGGCAAGGGAGGCGGATCCTAAATTGCGCAAAGTAGCGCCCAATTGGGTTAATTGGGCTAACTGCTCGATGCATAAAGTAGGATGGTCTTTGACATCATACGGAAATCCGGCTCCAATGAGAGCATTTTCGATGCGGTCGGTTGTACTGACGCTTAGACGTTCTCCATTTAAATACGCTCCTTTTCCTTTTTCAGAAATAAAAAGCTCATGGGTTAAAGGCTGAAAAATTACCCCGCATAAACACTCTTCCTTATAATAAGCGGCGATGCTGATGCTGAAAAGGGGGATATGGTGGGCAAAGTTAGTCGTTCCATCTAAGGGATCGATAATCCATAAGATGGTTTCTGCTCCAACTTGCGCAGACAAGCCACTCTCTTCTGCTAAAAAAATATGAGTGGGAAAATGCTCTTTAATAAAGGAAATGATGCAGGCTTCGGAAGCTTTGTCAAATTCCGTTACAAAATTTTGCCTTCCAGACTTTAATTGAATTTGATAAGACGTCCCAAATCCCTTTCGAAGAATTTCTCCGGCCTTTAGAGCCGCTTGTGTGGCCACAAATGTCAAATAAGATAAATCAAAAGAGAAAGCCATATGGAACCTATTATTCAAGCAGATTGTTTGCTAGAGCTGGCCGGAAAAAGTCATTGGCTGCTGCTGCGAGTTAAATCTGAAGAGCGGAAAACCTCATCAAACTCAGGTGAATAAGCCTAACTCTATCAAGTTAGCTTAACTTTTATTTGATTAATAGATGAAAGACAATCTTTTCAAGACTAAAAGGCGAAATTCAATTTTGAATTCACTTGTGTATAAAGGCGATTTAAATTTAAATATGACATCTCTAATGACTTATATGCTTTTTTAAATCGATGTTGTATGAATAACCGCTTTTATCTATTGTCAATTGTTAGGGCAGAGAGTGTGGTCCTCTGAGAGACCATTGTCGAATTGCTAATTGTCTGTGAATTCGATGATAGTCTCTGAGACTTAGGATGTAAGTAATTTTAGGTTATTTAAACGTCTATAATCAGGAGAGTGTACTATGCCTTCAAAAGAAGATGGACGCAAGCAAGCCGCCCGAAAAGGTGGACAAGCATCGGCAAAGAGAAGTCATGAGGAAAAATCAGCGGCTTCTAAAAAAGCTGTAGAGACGATGCGTGAGCGCGAAAGAGGAAAAAAATAAAGAAGTATCTAAGTTTGAAGAGTTAAAGGTGCTAGATTAATGGCCCGCCTATATATAGTTAAGTAAAGCATTAACAAGAGGTTTATTAATGGCTTTCAAAACAAACCGTAAAGACAATCCAGCTCGTCAAAACCCTCGAGCTTCCACTCAAAAAGCATACCAAGAGACGTCTTCTCAGATTGCTCAGAGAGGAAATAGGACTCGTCATACACAAGAGGAAGATGATGAAGAGGCCCTTTCTCAAAGAAATAAAGAACAATCACATGACTTATCAGAAGGCTTATCCTCCAACAGGGCTTTTCAGGAAAAAGCAGGAGCGGCCAGACGTTTAACAGGTTCTCATATAAATGCTGCCGATGAAGACGAAGATTACGAAGATGAGGACGATGAAGACGAAGATTACGAAGATGAGGACGATGAGGATGAAGATTACGAAGATGAGGACGATGAGGATGAAGACGAAGATTATGAGGATGAAGACGAAGATTACGACGACGATGAAGATGAAGATGAAGACGAGACTGAAGAAGATGTCTATCAAAAACCCTTCAAGAATCCTTCAGGACGCAGCCCTTACCAATTAAATGAACGGGCGAATAAGCCGCAAGGCAATCGCCTAAACTCTAATTCGGAAGAGGATGAGACTGATGATAAAGAAGAAGGAGGGCGCATGAATAATACTCAGACAGCCCGCCAAGCTAATCAGGCATCCCAAAGATGCAATCGGGATAATTCCAAAGATTCTAAAGGATGCGGTTGCAATAGAAGATAGATAAATAAAGCCAGGTACGCCTGGCTATTTTTTTGAATAGCTGTTTTCATTAAATTTTCAGAAATTTTGCGGAAGCGCTCCTATCTCTGGAAGAAAAAGGAAGGCTTTTGAGCGAATACAAAGCTTATGGCTGCAATCCTATTTTTAATTATCCTATTTGCCATTTTAGCTAATATCCTTTGGTATTCTTTTCGTTATGGAATTACTCCAACCCCTACTTCCTATCAAGTCAAAAAGGTCGTTCTTCAATCCCTGCCTGTCCCTAATAAGGGAACGATTATGGAACTAGGATCGGGCTGGGGCAATTTAGCCTTTAGCTTGGCTAAACATTTTCCCGATCATCAAATAGAAGCATATGAAATTTCTCCTTTTCCTTATTTGATCTCTAAACTCCTAGCAAAACTAGTTGCTTATCCAAATCTACGCTTCATCAGAAAAGACTTTTTCACTTTCCCATTGCATGAGGCTTCTTTAATTGTCTGCTATTTGTATCCAGGTGCAATGCGAAGGCTAAAAGATAAATTTGAAAGAGAATTGCACGCGGGAACCTATATTATCAGCCATACATTTGCTATTCCAGGGTGGACGCCTATTAGGATCAGGCATGCCCATGATTTGTACCAAACACCTGTATTTGTCTATCAAATAAAGAAGAGTGAACCGAATTAATCTAGCTACTGAAAATGGATAGGATTTAAATCAAGAAAAGAAGCGCGCAAGAAGAGTTGAATTCTTGCGCGAATATTTGAAATTTAGATGTTAGAAGGATCTGGCTTTATCGGCTCAACGGTAAGCATAGAGGGATAGTCTTTAATAAAATCTGATAGCAGAGGCGTGGTAAGGGCTTCCAAATCAATTTGCCTGTCTTTGTTATATTTAATTTTATAGCCATGTGCATGATAAATCGAGCCCTCTAGCCATTCTCCAATAGAAGCTGATCCACGTTCCGTGGGCATGCAATTGGCAAAATAATGACGGAATAATCCCGAGGCCGCTTGCAGATCTTCTAGCTTATTTGTTTCGCAAAGAACGGCATTGGCAAAAAGCAATGCGATTTCTTGCAAGGTTTCATCGATAAGAAAATTATCTTGGTGAATGACCATGACTGTCGAGTATTTTAACATGCGGTCAATGGGAGGTTGTTGGAAATCGCGGTAGAGCCAAGTCAGATACTGGGTCATCGCATACATTTTCCCGTTCACAAGCAAGCGAGATGTTCCTAAAGCAAAAAAGGACTTTAAGTTTCCTTCGTTTCCAATCAATTGGACTTCTCCCTTCAGCCCTTGTTTAACAAGAGGAGAGGGAAATTCTTTCTGCAAGTCCAGTAAAAGATTTGCCATTTTCAAACGTTTATATAGGTTCAAATCGTTTTGTTTTAATAATTTAATGGCATTTTTTAAAGACTGCAACTCTAACTCGGAAAGGCTTGTTTGCTCTCTTTTTGTTAATAGATTGACGGGGAAATCTTTTGGAAGCTCTTCCTGTGAAATTGGGATGCGCCATCTCAATGAATCAAGTTCTTGAATTTCAAAGATTTCTACTTCGAAGGACGACGTGTAGCCTAAGTAGGTATTCTCTATTTTTTTTTGTTGCTTGGCATGATTTTTGGTTTCAATAGGCATGCCTTGCATGGTTAAAGAAAAGAGCTTTAAGATTTTGGGATTGTATGCCTGATAAATATCATCCAGGTAGGTATGATAAAAATCTTTTATTCCTTCCTTATCTCTACGGCGTCCAAATTGCTCAGCATAAGGTGTTCCATGTTCCCTGGCAATTGCTTGACGTTCTTTTTGGAAGTTCTCTAGCAAAGTGAAGAAAAGCGTCGCAAGGGAATCTTTAGCTGTCTGCTGAATTTGTTTGCCTCCCCATGCAATGAGAGCTTGAGTTCGGTTCACATAATCGCTTTGCCGGCCGCCAAATCGATCAGGAGCGCGCTCTGTCATATAAGAAGAAAAAGAAGATGTCATTAGTTGTTTTCCTTAATTAATAAGTATTAAATGAGAAAGCTAGATTTAATGAAAGAAAAGCTAGATAATCCAATTGGAATTAGCTTTTATTTAACTGGTAAATTGTAATAAAGAAATGGATAAAGTGTATAGTTAAAAATTATTGAAATGACGCGGATACATCAAATTTTCTTGACCGCTAAGAAGCCGTTCTAAATCCATAATAGCTTATAGTACAGATTGCATTCTTCTAAGGGAAAAAAACGCAAACTCGGTCATTAGCGGTTTTAAGAAATTTTCTAAAAAATGGTGTACGCATAAGTATGAGTTGTATGCTGCATTTAGTTATAAACACGTACTCAATATGGATGGGATTTAATAAAAAAGAATGGCAGGAATAATAGAGCGAATGAATTCTCTAGGTTTGCCTCTTAAGAAAAAGCTAATACGATTTTATTTGTGACTATCGAAGATGAAGAACCTTGCCGGTTTAGCCCTATCTTTTCCTGCTCATCAGTAGCTAGCTGATGAACAAGAAAATTTTACATACGCCTCGATTGTAAATGAAAATTTGACTGAGAATGCAGGAGGGGGCTAAAAAGTAGAATAAAAGGAATAATAGCCCAGACCTTATTTAACAAGCTCTTCTTCAAGAAAGTCGGCAGACTCTTCTTGCGTCAGGCAATTTCTGCCGTCCGGATTTTTTCCTTGCTTTTCTAGCATATATAAAGACCATGTTTTATCCCAATTGCCGGAATAAAGACGGCAATATTCGTAGAAATCCTCTAAAAAGCGGAGGCGAAGGATCGCATAAGGGAGTTTCCAAGATGTTTTTTCAGAAAGATTTTGAAAATTGAGGCCCCCGATAGACCATTGTCTTTTGAGAATATCGTCCAAACCGACTGTTTTGGCATTTTTAATCATATCAAACATGGCCATAAAAGTTGTGGTCCGTCCTACTCCTGCAGCACAATGCATGTGCAGCCAATAATCTTTTGGAAGGTTGCGAACAAATGATATAAAAAGATCGACGGCTTCATCGGTTGGTTTAACATGATCTGTCACAGGGATGCGGATATAATGCACCTGATAGCGATTGGCTATTTCTCTTTCGGTTGCTATATTAAACACCCTGAAGGGAATTTGCTTGACTTCCGGAAGCTTATTTCCGGTCTTGTCTTTTTTTACGATAAGGTTCAGCGAAATTGTTCGGCGCTTTAAGCAATCTTGCAGTAAGAACCTTTCATTCCGCAGAATATCCTCTAAGGGTTTGCCTACATTATCCCAATCTCTAACTCCATACCAGCTCACTGCTGTGCCATTTAAAAAGCCATGATATTCCTGCCGCAAATCAATGATGAAGAAATGCGAAGGATAGTTTAAGTGATTCAAAATGGCCCCTAAGGCATTTTCGGAAAATTGGGCGCTGCCGGATAAATTTAAGGAATTCAACCCCTCACGAGAAAGAGCCAAGCTTTTAATTTTAAAAGCGTCTTGTGTCGTTCGAAAATTGCGCGGCAAAGCAGCCTCGTTCTTCATATTTAAAATCAAGAGCGATTTTTCTTCATTGGAAGCTGCGTATGAAGAGGCCCACGTAACGGCAAAGAAAAGAGAATAGAAGAGTATTTTTTTTAACATAGTTCTTATCTAATTAATCATGATTTATAGCTTGAGTCTAAAGGACATAAACCTAAGAAAGAATATCCACTAATTGATGCTCAGGATTTTGCTTAATGGCATATTGCTTTTCCCATTGTTCGCCAAATAGGACGATTGGACGATTCAATCGGTCTTGAACAATCAAAGCTGTTGTTGTTTTCTTAAAAGTCTGCAAATCGCCAATCAACCAAGCACTGCATTGATAAGGCAAGGGAGAGAGGAGCGTATCCACTCCATATTCATCTTTTAAACGGTATTGCATCACTTCAAATTGGAGCTGTCCCACAGCTGCAAAAATCAAATCTCCGCCTAAATCATAAGGATATAATAGTTGAATAGCCCCTTCATCGGTCAATTGCAAGACTCCTTTATCAAAGGATTTACGTTTGCCGACATCTTTAGGTTGAACGCGAGCGAAAATTTCGGGCTGAAATTGAGGCAGGGGTTTAAAATTAAAGCCTCCCGTCAGGGAAATCGTATCTCCGATGGCGAATACGCCCGGGTTGATCACACCAATAATATCGCCTGCATAGGCGACATCTAGTGTCGTTCGCTCGCCAGCTACCATGCCATGAGGGCGGGATAAACGCACCTCACGTCCTAAACGGTGGTGCTTGACGACTAAATCACGCTCGAATTTACCTGAGCAAATGCATAAAAAGGCCATGCTATCGCGGTGCCGTTTATCCATGTTTGCCTGCAGTTTAAATACATACGCGCTGAAGGGGGTATTAACAGGATCAATTTCAATATCTTCTCCCTTATCATTGTGCGCTAACCGCTTATGAGGAGAAGGGGCTAAATGGATAAAGGCATCGAAAAAGGGTTCCACACCGAAATTCGTCAAGGCGGAAGCAAAAAAGACGGGGGTGACTTCTCCAGCCAAGAATTTCTCTTGAGAGAAAGGATTGCCGGCTAGGCCTAAAAGCTCCAGTTCTTGTAAGAGCGTTTGAAATGGCTCTTCTCCTAAACGGTTTTTAACTTCAGGATCATGTAGCGGCAGACGAGTAATGGCAGCCTTTTGGGATCCGCCGGGTGAAGTCTTTGTAAAAAATAAGCATTCTTCCGAGGCCATGTCCACAACACCGCAAAAATCCTTTCCGGTTCCAATCGGCCAATTCAGCGCACAAGAGTGAATTTGCAAGACATTTTCCACTTCTTGCATGAGATCGAGGGGATCGCGGCCCGGCATATCCATTTTATTGATAAATGTTAAAACCGGAATTTTGCGCAGACGGCAGACTTCAAAAAGCTTACGCGTTTGCCTTTCCACCCCTTTGGCAGCATCAATCACCATAATTGCGCAATCGGCAGCTGTTAAAGTGCGATAGGTGTCTTCGGAAAAGTCTTCGTGACCGGGAGTGTCCAACACATTAATGATGGCATCTTTATAAGTAAATTGCATAGCGGAAGCTGTAATGGAAATGCCTCGCTCCTGTTCCATCGCCATCCAATCCGAAGCTGCAGCCTTTCTGCCCTTGCGACCGCGCACCATTCCTGCTGTATGAATCATACCCGAGTAAAGGAGAAGTTTTTCTGTCAAAGTCGTTTTTCCGGCATCGGGGTGGCTAATAATGGCAAAAGTACGCCGTTTCTGGCAGGCTTCCGAAATCATTTGTGAGTCTGGCAATGTCATACATTCCTGGATTAATGAAAGATTTAATAATCGGTCAAACTGGGCATTGCGGGCTTTCTTAGAGGGAAATTAAAACCGCTAATAATCTGGATTTGAGTTCTTTTCCCCAAGGAGAAAATCATTTCAAATACCAGCCATGATAAGGGATTTAACACCCGCTTACCGCAATCAAGACAAAAAAAGAAAGCTAGTAGCCCAAGTTATTAAAAGCACTCTACTATTGAATCAATTAATTTCATGGTTAATTTGTTTATTATAATGATTGATTATATTTAAATCATTAAATAATTTATTTAAGAGGGATTTTTTTTAGAGATTATCATTGAATTCCTAATGGCCTGGATTCAAAATTTTTTCTTAGAGAGCGTTAAAACCGTTAAGAGTGGTTCTTGAAAAAGAAGGAAGCCAACCTCATCTGCTAGTCGCTTAGCCTCTTTAGTCTAGCCAGCCTTTTTTTGCTCTATGCCTTTCAAATTTGAGTTTTAACAGCTAAAATAATCTTGAATGAATTAAACGGGCGCATTTTTCGATTCAAGTTCTTCCCATCGATGAAAAAGAGCTTCAAGGGCTGTATGCTTTTCATCCAACGTCTGACACGCTTGTTGAAGCTGTTCAGGTTGTCCTGCAATTAGGGGATCTTGAATCTTTTTCTCTAATTGTTCAATTTCTTGTTCGACTTGCAAAATTTTACTTTCAATTTGTTCCCACTCTCTTTTTTCAGAATAGGTCATTTTCTTTGCTCGATTCTCCGTACGGTTTGGAGAAGGAGGAGAAAGCGTTTTTGCAGAGTCTTTTTCTTTAGCGGAGAGATCGGACAATCGTTCTTTTTGCTGAGCTTGAAATTGTTCCCATTGCCGGTAATCGGCGAACAAAGTTGTATCGCTCTGCGTGCCGAGACCGAGAATAACTGTCGAGATTTGATCTAATAAATAGCGATCGTGGGAAATTAGGACAATGGCTCCTGGAAAATCCATTAAGCTGTCTTCTAAAAGCTCGAGCGTAGGGATATCTAAATCATTCGTCGGTTCATCCAATAATAGGATATCGGCAGGCTGGAGCATCAAACGGGCGATGTGTACGCGTGCTTTTTCTCCCCCTGAAAGCTGGCCAAAGGGAAGATCGAGACGATCTGGGCTAAAAAGGAAGCGTTTACACCAGGAGTTGACGTGAATGGATTGGCCGCGGTAAGTGACTGTTTCTCCATCAGGCGCTAAAGAGCGTCTAAGGGAGGTATCGGGAGGCAATTGGGCGCGATGTTGATCGAAATAGACAATTTTAATTCCATCGGCGTACTTAATAGTTCCCTTGTCGGGGGCAAGTTCTCCTTTTAGCAAACGCAAGAGGGTTGTTTTGCCGCTTCCATTCAATCCAACGATGCCTAAGCGCAGTCCCGGAGATAAGGTCAGATTTACTCCGGCAAAAAGCTGACGCTCTCCCATGGATTTGGTCAAATTGGTCGCTACCAACAGTTTTTGCGTATCCCTTTTCGTAGAAGAAAAATCAATTTGGCTTTTGCTGTCTTTATTACGGGTTTGGATGTCATCCAACTCTTGAATAAGCCTATTGGCTTCCTGAATACGAGACTGCGATTTAGTGGTACGTGCCTTGGGATTTTGCTTGAGCCATTCAACTTCCCGTCTCACTTTGGAGGCTAATGAACGCTCCTGCTGAAGCTGGCCGCTGAGAAATTCTTCGCGCTTTTCTAAAAAAGCACTATAGGACCCTTCAACGCTGAATAATCCTTTTGGATAGCTTTTATTTAATTCCATCATGCGCGTTGTAATATGCTCTAAGAAATAGCGGTCGTGGCTGATGACAATATAAGCAAATGAAGCCTGCTTTAAAAACTCTTCTAGCCACAAGACCCCTTCAAGGTCTAAATGGTTAGTCGGTTCATCCAAAAGTAAAATATCCGGCGAGCGGACGAGTTCGGCGGCTAGCGCTAGGCGTTTTTTCCATCCCCCGGAAAGGGTGGAAGCCAATCTTGTCGGATCTTCGAATCCAAGCTTGCTCAATGTAATGATGGCTTGAATGCGCTTTTCCTCGCGGCTTAACAGATGCTCTTCGGTTAAAGCCTCTTCGACAATATCTTGCACACTTTTTTCGGGAAATACTGTTTCTTGGGGAATATACCCGATACGCAATGATCGATTGCGGGCGATATGGCCTTCGTCCGGATTCTCTAAATGGGATAAAATTTTTAAAAAAGTGGATTTTCCGGATCCATTTGGCCCGATTAACCCAATTTTATCCCCGCGAAAAATGCCAAAGCTAATGTCTTTGAATAAGAGGCGCGATCCAAATGATTTGCTGATTCCTTGGCAACTAAGAAGTAACGTCATATAAATAAAAAAATAATAAATAATTGTTGAGATTTGATTTATTATAACATCAACTATCTTATAAAATAAATAGTTTTCTTTAAAATTATAGGGTGTAGAAATTATCAGAGTTGTCCGGTCATTAGCGGTTTTAAGAAATCCTTTCAGACTCGCATGCGCATGCCATCTCCATAGGCATTTCCGTAATCAGGCTCGACAGAAAAAGAATGATGTCTAGTTGATAGAGAAAACCCTTGTATGGCGCTTCCCAAGCTTGGACTTGGCAGTTGATTGCTAGAAAAACAGTTGAAAAGGACGGGGATTCTCATACATCCCAGAATGCTTTCACATACATGAGAAATCATCTCGTCTAAAGAAGGGCAGCCTTGGTTTTGATTTTTTTTCACTATCACTTGCCGACAATTGGGACAAGTAGGCAATTGATTTTTATAAGCCTGCGCATCAAACCATTCTTTTATACAGGAGCGATGAAAAATATGCGTGCAGATAAGAACTTTTACGGTTTTATCTGCTTGATAGTCGGCTATTTGAGGATAGGCAGGCAAGGACTGTATGCAAATTGAGCAGTCTAGATTTGACATAGAGTTTTTCCCATAAATGGTTAGCAACGTGCGTCTGATTCATAATGACCTAGATTCAGACTAATCTTCAATATAAGCCATTAGCTATTTTTAAAAAAACTCTTGATTATTCTTAAAAAGAAAATAATCTTAAATGATGGCAAAATGATTGATGTTAATTATTTATTTGGAGTATAATTTTAGTATTAAATTAATACTTGAAATTATTATGACAACTATTTTTTCTTCCAATTTTTATCAACAAAACTTTTTTTTAAATGAAGTAAAGCCATTTATTGAAAATGAGATGGTTGATTTAGTGTTATCTTCCCGGCCAGACTCTTCTCTGTTTAGTCGAATTAGAGCTTTTTTCCTTTTCAAGCCGGATTCCGATTTATTTGCCATCAGTCAAAAATTAAATGAAATTTTCGATGAAATAAAGAAACCCAACTCTGAAATGGCTAGAAAATTGATCGAAGAATTGCATCGAGAAGGAAACACAGGTTATCAAAATTTACTCTCCAATTTGGAAAGCGTAAAAAGAGTGTTTCAAATTGAGAATAAGCGCTCGTCTTTTGCTCGTTTTTGTTTATCGATTTCAAATATATTTAGAACGATTTTTAACTATCCGTTGCTTCAAGAGCCGCAGCATTCCCTTATTTCTTATAGGCAATGGAAGGACGTCTTAAAGCCTCTTAAGCGGGAAGCTTTTCAATTAACAGCGGAAGAAAGCAATCAAACTAAGTTTTTTATGGAGATAAAAGGTCCTTCTCCTGTGTCTTTAACAGCAGAAAACATGAATAAACTGCAGTGTGGATTTATACCTGCGCTTATTTTTGAACATGGTTCAAACAAGTATAGGCTAAACTATAAAAAAGATAAGCAGGCTTTTCATTTGGGGTTAGTTTCTGGGCCAGAACCGAGATCCCTTAAGGAGTCGAGAGTGTTTCTAAATCCTCCCGCTGAATTTGTCAATAAGGGGCCTTTGCGTTATTCTGTTGAAATAAAAGGAAATCGAGAGGACTGGGAAGGGACGGCAAATTTATGGATGGAATGGGAATTTAAAAAGTCTTTCTTTCAAGGATCTAGCGGTTCATTTAAATCATCCGGTCATCTTGTTCTTGAAACGGATACAGACTATACGCTTTCTTGCGAGGGAGAAGCGCCTCTTATATTGACTTTGAAGCAAAAATAAAATTGAACAGCAAAGAAACAATCTATCAAATCGCAAAAGAATAGAAAGGGATAAGCCTAAGGTTTTGGCTAGATCCCATTCTCTTTAATTTTAATTTTTTGTGGTTTTTCCTGAATTTTATTTAATAATTCTTTTTTAATCGCTTCCAGTTCTTTTTCTTCTCTCTCTTCTATTGCGATTAAGGCGTTTTCCGCTTCTTTATTACTTCTAATTAACTCGTCTATTTTTAAGTGCAAAGCCTTGCTTTCTCGATTCTGAGTGTTTTGAATAATAAAGACCATGAGAGAGGCATTAATCGTAGCAATTGTATCGATCGTCAAAAGCCACGAGTCTGAAAATCCCCAGATAAATCCAATAACGGTCCAAAGAAACAATAAAAAAAGAGCGATCACAAAAGAGATGGGCTTGCCGGCCATTTTAGCCGACCATGCTAAAAAACGGGACAGGGAAGGAATGTGATAGCTTTCCATGAAAAACTCCTTAAATGAATTGATCTAGAATGGTATAGATACGTTTTCCCTATAAAATAATTATAATTTAAACTTGAATTATTAGAAAAATTTTCCTAATCTGAAAAATTTAACGGCCAAGCAAAGAATAAATAAGGGCTAAGTGCATGAAGGCATTGGTGTATAAAGGGATAAATCACATCAGCTTAGAAGATGTCCCTAAGCCTGTCTTAAAGCATCCGACCGATTGCATTGTCAAAATTGTTAAAACAACCATTTGCGGAACCGATCTCCATATTAAAAGAGGAGATGTGCCATCTGTGGAAAGCGGCCGTGTCTTAGGACATGAAGGAATAGGAGTAATTGAAGAGGTCGGGAAAGGGGTAAATAACTTCAAGGCAGGCGATAAAGTCTTGATTTCTTGCATTACTTCTTGCGGGCGCTGTGCATTTTGCAAAAAACAAATGTATTCCCACTGTGAACAAGGGGGATGGCTACTGGGAAATAAAATAGATGGGACGCAGGCCGAATATGTGCGCATTCCTTTTGCAGATACGAGCCTCCACCCTACTCCTCCAGGAGCAGAAGAAGAGGCGCTCGTTCTCTTTAGCGATGTTCTGCCAACAGGATTTGAAACAGGCGTTTTAAAAGGAAAAATCAATCTTGGAGACGTTGTTGCCATCATTGGAGCCGGACCTATCGGCTTAGCCACTCTTTTAACTGCCCAATTCTATTCACCTTCTATGCTTATTGTGATCGATAAAGAGGAAAGTCGCTTAGAAGTCGCCAAGCGGCTAGGGGCCACTCATACCATTTTGGCTAATGAGCAGGTGGTGGACGGTATCATGAGGCTGACAGAGCGAAAAGGGGTAGAGGTGGCAATCGAAGCAGTCGGTTTGCCCGAAAGCTTTGAGGTCTGCCAATCCATTATTGCTGTTGGCGGGACAATTGCCAATATTGGCGTGCATGGAAGAAGCGTCAGCCTGCACTTAGAAAAATTATGGGATCAAAATATCACTTTAACGACAAACTTAGTCGATACGTATTCTATCCCTTTATTATTAAAAATGTTTATGACTGGAAAGCTTAAGCTGTCCGGATTGATCACTCATCATTTTATGTTAAATGAAATTTTAAAAGCGTATGCGATATTTGAGAAAGCGAATCAAGAGCGGGCTTTAAAAGTCCTTATAGAAAATAGATAAATTTAAAATTCAATGTGAATCGCAAAGGAATGCAATGATTACGATAAAAAACGCAAAAACATTGGCAGGCGAGCAAAGAGATTTTACTCTGCCTTCTTCTAAAGATTATAGCATTGATGCAAAAGGCCAGCTTTTGTTCTTGCCAGGATTGATCGATTCTCATATTAGCTTAGGCCCTACAACTAGGGAAGACTGGAAAATAGGCATTGAATCGGCCATTAGGGGAGGCGTGACAACCCTGATCGATATTCCGCGGCTTGATCAGTCTTGCTATTCAAAAGTCGGCATTGAAGAGCATAAGCAAATCGTCCATAAGCACTTATCTGATTGGGATATTCCTTTGCATTATAATCTTTATGCGACGGCTCATCCTGACCATTTGGAAGAATTGGGCCTAGCTAAAAAATTGATCCGCGGTCTTGCAATCCTTATTGATCCCGTCCATCGCGAGCAATGGGATGATGAAAAGTTTTGGGAAAGGGCTTTTCAATTGGCGGCCTGGGAAGATCTTCCTGTCATTGTAAATACCCAGGATGAAGATTCTTGGCAAAAATTGCGAAAAAAAGAAGAGTCTCTCTTGGAGAAGGCAATTTTTTATACTGAGCAAAATAATACCCGCTTATATGTTTTAAATGTTGCGACTAGAGAAGAGATAGAGTTGATCCAGCAAGCCCGGGAGCGATCGTTGCTGATCTATGCCGAAACAACCCCTCGTCATTTATTTTTAAATAAATCTTCTCAAACCGAGCATGTATGGGAAGCGTTAAATCGAGGGACAATTGAAATGATCGGAAGCGGATTTTTTGCAGGGATGAACCACTCGGATAGAATCTTATTAGAAGAGGGAAATTTTAGTTATTCCGATCCCATTTTTTTATTGCCGCTCCTTTTGACTGCCAGCTTTGAAAAGAAGATTTCCATAGAAAAAATTCTGGGACTCACGCGCTTTAACATTAACCAATTATTTAATCTGGATAACCAAGATGCCGTTTTAGTGGACGTGGAACACGAGCGAGCCGTTCAGCAAATTACTAATGGCCAAACAATAGATATCAAGCTCAGGGGTTGGCCTGTTTATACCTTTGTGAAAGGCAAAGTCTTTAAAATACCGCCAAAAGGATATCACCTTATCCCGGAATAAGCTAAAACTTGAAATCAAGTCTATTATGATTTCCAGTCTTTAGCGCAAAGGCGTAAAAAAAATGATGTCCATACGTTTAAAAATCGCTTAATTTCTTATGCGGAAAAGCGACCCGTAAAGCGTTAAGAACGGCAAACACATCAATAATTTCTTGGGCAATGGCTCCCGCAACAGGCGGTAGCCATCCAAAAGCGGCAATGCACATGCCTATTAGGGATAAGGCAATCCCTCCCACTGCGCTTTGTAGAGCTATGGTGCGCATACGCCGGCTGATATGGAAAAGCTCATCAACTTTTTCCATTGAATTGTCCATGACGACGGCATCTGCTGCTTCAGACGTAATGTCGCTGTTCTGTCCGAAAGCAAGTCCGACAGTCGCCACAGATAGAGCAGGGGCATCATTGATTCCATCGCCCAAATAAATGGTTTTGGCTCTTTTGGCTTCTGTTTCGACAATGGCAACTTTTTCTTCAGGCGTCTTGCTGGCATAAACTTCTGTAATTCCCATATAGTTGGCTAAATAACGCACCTCTTGTTCCCTGTCTCCCGATACAATCATCATTTTCTCAATTTGATGCTTGGGAGCCAGGTGGCTGATGAAAGGATAGGTGTCTGTTCGAGGTTTGTCATGAAAACGGAAATGAGCGGCTAATTGCTGATCGATCAATAAAACACATTCCAAGCCGCTTTGAGTAGGCAATGAGGACACCCAATCCGCTTTACCTTGCCGCAGAAGGTGGGAGCGGCTAGTCAATACAACTTTATGATGGTTCACAATCCCTTTAAGTCCTTCTCCCGGATTTTCATTAATCTCCGCCGCTTCTTCTATGGGTAGCTTTTCCTGAGTTGCCGCTTCAATAATTGCATGGGATAAAGGATGCTTCGAATAATTTTCTACGCTTGCTGCCAATGTGAGAACCTCGCTGCGGGAAAAGGCATTAAAGCATGAGATTTCTGTTAAAGCCGGCTTACCGTAGGTCAAAGTGCCTGTTTTATCAAAAATAATTGTGCGGCATTGATCGATTTGTTCAAGAATAATGGGATTCTTAATGACAATCCCATTTTTAGCGCATAAAGAAATAGATCCGATAATGGCGACTGGGATAGCGATCAAAAGCGGACAAGGAGTTGCTATAACAAGGACAGCCAAAAAACGCATCGCTTCGCCGCTGGCTAGCCAAGCGGCAATGGCTATTAGCAAGGCAAGCGGGGTATAAAAGGCGCCTAACTGATCTGCAAGCCTTCTCATGCGAGGCTTCTTTTGCTCTGAATCAATCAACACTTGCACAATCTTAGCATAACGGGAGTCTTTCGCTTGCTTAGTCGCCGTTATGGTTAAAGAGGTATTTCCATTAATGGAACCGGAAAGGACCGTAGATCCTGGCGTTTTAGAGATTAGAAAAGGCTCTCCGGTTAAATAAGATTCATCCATGATTCCATGCCCTTCTGCGACGATGCCATCCACAGGGCAGATATCATGGGGATAAACCACTAACGTATCACCGATTTGGATTTGGTCGATCTCAACGGATGAGATTATCCCCTTCAATTTGCGATGAGCGATATTAGGCATGCGCTTTGATAAAGCCTCAAGCAAGAAAGAGGCACGGCGAACAGCATAGACCTCTAGCGCTTGGCCTCCCGATAACATTAAGACAACAAGAGCGCCTGCCAGATATTGTCCAAGCAAAACAGCCGTTACAATCGATAAACCTGCTAAAAGATCCGAGCTGAATTGCAACTGGATAAATTTAAGCATAAGGCTAAAAACAATGGGAATACCTCCCAATATAAGAGCGGCATATAGAGGCAGGTACTGAATAAAGTCTGAAACCGTAAAAGCGTAGCGCAAAAGCAGATGAAGGCAGATAAGAAAGAGCGTTAAGAGAGCAATATAAGCATCTTGTAAGTAAAGAGGCGAAGGGGACGGCTTATCAATTTCGGAAAGGCTGGCCATATTGTTCTTATTTCTAGGGCTTGTAAAACTTTAAAAATTTCATCTTATCCTTTTTCTGAATTATTTTCTTATTCAGCTATTCGGATGAATAAAACGATGAAGCCGTGGCTAACAGAGGCTAAAGGCCGGTGATATGAGATCATTCTTTAGCAGCTTCTTGCTGGATGCTTTCGGGCATAGGCGATAGCCCGTCGATTGCAGGGCCATTGAGAACTTTGCCATCCGTATCAAATCGCGAGCCGTGGCAAGGGCAGTCCCAGCTCTTTTCCCCTTCGTTCCATCGCACTAAGCAGCCTAAATGCGGGCAAACAGCCGAATAGCAATGAAACGTGCCTGATTCATCGCGGTAGACGGCATATTTGGTTAATCCTTCGCGGATGACAGCGCCCGTTCCGGGACGGATATGCTGAAAAGAGTCGACTTCCCCGGGCATAATCCATTCTCCATATTGTGCGGCGACGTTTAAGTTCTCTTTAGCGAATTCATCTACCGCAGCAAGTGTCTTACGGGAAGGGTCATATAAATCTTTCCAGGGATTGGAACGTCCTAAAATAAGATCGGTTAGCAAGAGGCCTGCAATGGTGCTATGCGTTAAGCCATTGCCGGAATCTCCGGTGACAATATAAACATTTTCATCATGGGGATTACGGCCGATAAAAGCCAAACTATCGACAGGCTCAAAGATCTGGCCGGACCATTGATATTCAACAGGCCCCATTTGGGGAAAACGCTCCCTAGACCATTGTTCTAAAAGGGAATATTTCTCGAGGACATGTTCATCTTGTCCTGTCTTATGGTCTTCTCCGCCGATGATGAGCCAATCGCTTGTTTGATCGAAAGGATGCTTTTGAATGCGGATATAATGATAAGGATCAGAGGTGTCATAATAGAGGCCTTTGGAAACAGAACCCTTGGGTATGCGGGCAGCAATCACGTAAGTGCGGTAAGGCGCTTGTTTGCTGTGAATAATAAAGCGATCATTGATAGGTGTATTGGTTGCGATAATGGCGGCTTTGGCCGTCACGTCTAGTTGGCGGTTTGTCTTTATGCGGCAAACAGAGCCTCCTTCCACATCTTGAACATGCGTTTCGCAAAAGAGTTTGCCCCCCTTTTTTTGGATGGCTTTTACCAGTCCGGATAAATACTTTAACACATGAAATTGCGCCTGATCCCCATAGCGCAGGCAGGGGCCCGTGTCAAAGCGAGAGAAAGGGGCGCGGCCTAAACGTTCAATGGGCATTCCCATTTTTCGGACAGCCTCAAACTCTTTGTCTAAAATTGTTAGAGGATCCTGAGGAGCACAAAATAAAAAGGCCTCAACTTTTTCGAAGTCGCAGTCGATTTGCTCATCTTGAATAATTTTTTCAATTGTTTTAATGGCTTGAAAATGGCTTTCAGCCGCTAATTGGGCTCCCTCTTCTCCAAAAAGTCTTTCTAATTCGTAAAAATGATCGTCAAGCGCCCAGGCTAAATGGCCTGTCGTTCGCACAGACTGCCCGCCGGCAAGCGGTCCGCTTTCCAAGACAATGACCGATTGGCCTTTTTGGGCCAAAAGATAGGCACAGGTTAAGCCGGCGATTCCCCCTCCGATCACGCATACATCAGCAACCCGATTCTGGTCTAAAGGAGGGGAGGAAGGGATTTCTAGTTCTTCCATCCACAAGGAATGGCTTTTTCCTGAACGGTTATTTAAGCAAATGGGTTGATGTGACATATTGCGCTTTGGTTAAATTTTAAAAACTTATTACTCTATCGTCCTATTAATAATCTGAGTGTAGATATGGGCTTTCTATATAAAAATGTTAAATTATTTATTGATAAATCTGCAATAAGGTCTTGATAAGTCTCTCAGAAGATTCTTTAAAATCCTGATGACTTAGATTCGAGTTCTTTTCTTCCTAGAGGAGGCCGATTGGGGATAAAATCCTCTTAATCTAGGTCAGTAGCGGTTTTGGAGCAGCTTCTTATAGCTAATTGTAAAAAAAGCTGTATCATGATAAGAGTGTTTAACGTAAAGAGATTTTAAAAGAATTTTATTAATAGGATGAAGCCATGCCCATTCGTATACGCCGTTCAGCTCAAAGAGGATTTTTTGATCATGGATGGCTTAAGACTTTTCATACATTCTCTTTTGGGCAATACTACGATGCGGAACAAATGGGATTTCGATCCTTAAGAGTTCTCAATGAGGATTTTATCAGCCCCGGCGTGGGTTTTCCTCTCCATTCCCATCAAGACATGGAAATTTTTTCTGTAGTCTTGGAAGGCGGCTTATCGCATCAAGATGACATAGGAAATGGAACCATTTTGCGACCGGGAAAAATTCAATTGATGTCAGCCGGGCAGGGAGTCACACATAGCGAATATAATGCCTCTGATAAGACGGATGCCCATTTTTTACAAATTTGGATTCTCCCTCATACACGCAAGTTGAAACCGAGTTATCAAGAAAAGTATTTTCCTCCTGAGACCCGGCATAACCAATGGGGATTGATTATTTCAAATGACGGTAGAGACGGTTCATTGCATATTCATCAAGATGTGTCGGTTTATTTAGCTGATTTGGACCAAGATGTTCAGCTACAAAAAGAAATAGCGGAAGGTCGCTATGGCTGGCTGCAAGTGGCGGAGGGCAAACTTGACCTAAATGGCGAGGAATTAGAAGCTGGCGATGGCGCAGCCATCAGCCAAACTTCCGCTCTCGTTGTTCGGGCTATTAAGCCGAGCAAACTTGTCTTTTTAGATTTGAATTAAGCGCTTGAGGCTTCCCTGTTGTTTTCCTCGATTAAAATGCCCGAAGAGAGAATGAATTTAAAACGCCCGATAAAAGCGCGGAAAAAAATGAAATAGGCTTTTTCTTCAGGAGTAGGCAATTGGTTCGGATCGCGGACTTGCTCGAGGCATTTTGTCTCAATAAAGTGGTCTTTTAAGGTTTCCTCGACTTGTTTATCTAGGTCCTCTGCTTCTGCTGTATTTTGAATCCATTCATTGATTCGATCCTGAAGCATGGCTATCCTTTTCTCTTGAAGAGGGGTAAGTTTTTGGATGATTTGAAACTGAACAAAAGGATTCACAGGATAGTCGCTGTCCAGTTTGGTCAAATGAATGAAATGCGTATAAACAGGCATACAGATCTTCCATTCTTCTGCCGGTATAGTCTTCAACGTATTATGAGGAGCGGGTAATTGTAAGGTTTCTTTTTTCCCGCATGAAATAGCTGAAATTCGCCCTTCATCGTTAAAGGCCAAGTAATAGCTGATTTTTCCGGGCTTGATCGCTCTGTGCAAAGGATAAAAAGAGCAAAGATATTTTCTAAGGATAGAAATGGCGTTTATTTGTTCTTCAAATTCTTGTTTATAACAATTTTTCCAATTCGTGACAGGCTTTAAAAAAGGAAAAACCTGAGGAAATTTGCGCAGGGTTAACTCTTTCCATAATAGAGAGATTTCAGAAAGGGTGAAAAATTGCTTGCTTAGAAGGCTAATGGCAAGAACTTGCTTAGCTTCCGCAAAGGTTAAAATATAGATAATAATTTCAAATGGAATAAATAAGACCTGCTGATTGATCTTGATTTTTACTGCAGCAACGCAATTCGTCTCGCTATCTTCATTAAGACGTCGAATTTTAGTTGATAAGAGAGGGCTTGGGCTATTTGGCGCTCTTTTCTTTCTCATGGAATCCGAGAGATTGATAAAGGAATCAAAGGACCGGCATTTTTTTATTTCTTTGGAAGATAAGCCTGCTAAATCATTTTTATAGTGAAGGGTGGGAGAAGTTGAATAAACCTGCATTCTTACTCCTTGTAAAAATTAAAGTTAATTAAAGTTGGGTGTTTTAAAATAAATTTTTAACAGTTGTTTTTAGAAGGTGTATTAAAAGAGGGCGGACCTATCTAAAATGAGTAGAATCAATTGTTTTAGAGCAGGCTTTATCGCAGCAAGTTTGTCTTTTAATTTTGCAAGTGATAAGGCCTGCTCTAAAATTGCATTTAGGCTTTCGAAGGAGAAGCCATGAATTCACGGGGGGCTTCTATGAAAATCCCGAGATCCGACATGACCTTATGTTCTTTTTCTCGGAAAAAAACGAAATAGGCCTTGGCTTCCGGAGTAATCTTTCCATTTTTAACAGAAAGATTATCTTCTGGAGCCTCTTCTCCTCTAACTAAATTAATTGCGTGTCTGCCTTCAAAATGATTGCAAAGAGATCTTTCTACGAGCGTATCTAAATCCTCCTGAAGAGAAAGATTTTTAAGAGAACCATTAATTGTTTCGCTCAATTGATTGATAGTCCTTATTTGAGCGTCGTTGGGAGAATTCAGTGGCTTAAAAGAAATGCGAGGATCGATTGGATACTTTCCGTCCAGGACGGCGAAGTGGACATAGTTCACATAAACAGGAAAGCTTGCTTTCCAGTCCGTTTCTTGAATGGTATGCAAGACCCCATAAGAGTCTTTTAATTGCATATTGTTCTCGGTCTGTGAAAGAGCAATCAAATGCCCGTATTCATTGAAAGCTAAATAATAAGAGGTGGGGGAAAAAGAGGTAACGCGTCGGTGGCGTTTTTCAGGAAAGGAAAAAACACCACAGCAATAATTTTTAATGGCTTCTACATAATTTTGCATGCAATTTTCATAGAGATGGGGAATCTCTCTTATAGAAAAGCCTCGTTCAGGTTCAGTTTCCTTTATAGAGTGCGTATCCGAGCAAGCAGATTCTGCTCTGCTCCTGCTAGGAGGGATTATAGAGTCGCTTGGTATTGAAGAATTCAAAGCCGATAGGTTAAAAGTTGTCATCTTTCCCTCCATGATTTTAAATTGTTTGAAAAATTAAAGATAATTACCTAATCTCCTTTGATTTATGGGCAATTAGAATTTAAACGACCTTCCTTTGAGAAGACCCGTCTAATTTAGTTTAAAGACTGCTAGATGGCCTCTACAATACAGGATGAGCGGAACTCATCAATTGGCCTTTTAGCAGAGCCAGCAAGTCAATGTGTGAATTCAACGATGTATCATTAGGGACGAATGTCACACTTTAATAAAATCAATAAAGCCTTTTTCTATATCAAGATGGACGAGTTTGACGCGAATCGTATCACCGACGTCGACATTTTCAAACCCTTGAATGAGTTTTCCTTCAACAATGGGATGAAAAATGCGCACCCACGTTCCTTTTGCAGCGCTTCCCGTTACTAAAGCATCAAACGTTTCATTTAATTTGGATGCCAATAATAAAATCACAGCAGATTTTTTCATTCTTCGCTCAATTTTGTCCGCATCATCTTCCCTTTCCGTGCATAATTTGGCCAACCTTTCAAGTTCTTTAGGTTGATAAGCAGTCCGGCTGTTCTCCAAAATAGATTTAATAAGGCGTTGAGAAATGATATCAGGATAACGGCGATTAGGCGCGGTCGAGTGAGTATAGTGTTTTACGGCTAAGCTGAAATGTCCCACTGGCGGTTGATCGGGATATTCAATAATATACTCTCCCTTACCTAATAATTTAATAACGGTCAAGGAAAGATCCGGAAAATGAAGCGGATCGGTCAAGCGCTGCTTGATTAAAAACAAATCCAGGGCTTTAGCGTCCGGCTGATCCGGTAAGCTTCCCCCTTTTTCTCTGGCAATTTCAACAATGCGATCCCATCGCTTGGGAATGCGGACCACTCGTTTAAAAGAAGGGAGATTATGTTGGCTTAAAAAACGAGCGACCGCTCCATTAGCGGCTATCATAAAATCTTCAATTAAATTGCGTCCCCGGTTTTTTTCTAAAATTTTTACGTCGACTACTTGTCCGTTTTTAATGATGGCATAGGACTCAATAGTCTCAAGGGTAAGCGCTCCTTGGGCATGACGATATTTTTTTAAAAGATGGGCAATATTGTCTTGAAGCCTGATTTGCTCTTCTATTTTAGGGGCGTGAGCAATGCGTTCCGGAATAGGGGCTTTGCCATCCAGCCAATCCGAGACGCTATTATAAGCGAGCTTGGCATAGTTATGGACAAATGCGGAATAAATTTGATAATCGCCGGGTGAACCATCCGGATTGACAAGGACTTCTACAACAATGGCTAGACGGTCTTCATCTGGATTTAAAGAAGTCAAGTCAGTCGAGAGTTTCTCGGGGAGCATCGTGAAATTTTTAGTTGGAGTATAGATCGTCACTGTATTGTTTTGGGCATGCCTATCTAGCGCCGAATCCTTTTTTACAAGGCTGTCTACATCAGCAATAGCAATGAAAACTTTATATTTTCCTTGATCTAAAGATTCTGCGTAGGTGAGCTGGTCCAAATCCTTGGAATCATCATTGTCCAGAGAAAACCAAAGTTTATTCCGCAGGTCTTTGATGCTAGAAGATTGAGGATGGGCAGGGCCTGTGATGCGATCCAGTTCTTTTTTCGCTTCTATTGAAAAATCAGGAAAAAAATGGCGCTCCAGCAAAGCTTGCCTGGCGAGTTCGGTTAAATTAGTAGAAGGAAGAGCAAAGCCTGTCGTCATAGTGGTCCCAATTAGATCATATTAAATCTTATGTTGCTGGAATGCCAATTTTGCGGGTTACTTACGTATCCAGTACTTTTTTAATCTTGATGGTGATTTAATGCAATTAAGTATTTTGGATTGCGAGGTTTATTTTATGATAGAAGCGGTTAATAATCGAACAGATCCTTCCCAAAACTTCATCGACCGGTACCCTCAGCGGCTTGACCCTCTTTTTCATCCGCGTACAGTGGCCGTTATTGGAGCCAAAGATAATCCAGGCAGTGTGGGAAGAACAATTATGTCTAACTTGCTCTCCGCCTCTTTTAAAGGCCGGATTTATCCCGTTAACCCTAAGCGCGACCAAGTGCTAGGCCTAAAGGCTTATCCTTCGGTTTCCGCTATCCCTGAGCCCATTGATCTGGCCATCATTGTCACCCCGGCTCAAACTGTTCCCAAAATTATTGCCGAATGCGTGGAAGTGCATGTTAAAACAGCCATCATCATTTCAGCAGGCTTTAAAGAACTGGGAGAGCCGGGCTTAAAGCTCGAAGAGGAAATCCTTTCACATGCAAGAAGAGGCGGGCTATCGATTATTGGCCCTAACTGTTTAGGGGTCATGAATCCCATTAATGGATTGAATGCCACTTTTGCCAAAGGAATGGCCCTACCTGGCAACGTCGCCTTTATTAGCCAGTCCGGAGCAATGTGTACAGCAGTCCTTGATTGGAGCTTAAAAGAAAGGGTGGGATTTAGCGCTTTCGTTTCAATCGGATCCATGGCAGATGTCAATTGGGGAACGCTTATCGATTATTTGGGTAACGACCCCTATACACGTAGCCTCTTGCTTTATATGGAGACAATTGGGGATGCTCGCTCTTTTATGACAGCTGCCCGCGAAGTGGCGTTGGAAAAGCCCATTATTGTGATTAAAGCGGGGCGTAGCCAGGCGGCAGCAAAAGCTGCTGCTTCGCATACAGGTTCGCTTGCAGGCAGCGATGAAGTTTTTGACGCTGCCCTTGAAAGAATAGGCGTGCTCAGGGTGAATACCATTGCTGAGCTTTTCAACATCGCTTCTGTCTTGTCTAAGCAGCCTCTTCCCAAAGGGCCGCACCTCTCCATTGTCACTAATGCGGGAGGGCCTGCCGTTCTCGCAACAGATGCGACGGTATTGAACCATGCTGAATTAACGCCTTTAAGTATGGATACAATCGAGACGCTTAATCATTTTTTGCCATCTGCCTGGAGTCATAGCAACCCTATTGATATTTTAGGCGATGCTAATGCCGATCGCTATGCTAAAACAATTGAAGTATTGGCTGACGATGCGCAGACAGATGGCATTCTCGTGATTCTTTCCCCTCAAGATATGACAGATTCAACCGGCACCGCAGTGGCTCTTAAGCAGTTTTCTCAGAACAATCAAAAGCCGCTTCTAGCAAGCTGGATGGGGGGCGAATCGGTTAGGGAAGGAATCGGTATTTTGAATTCGGCCCAAATACCGACATTCGATTATCCGGATAATGCAGCCAAAACATTTGCCACGATGTGGCGCTATAGCAAGAATTTACAAAGCCTTTATGAGACGCCTTTGCTAAGCCGGCATGAAGGACAATTTATGCCTGGATATGAACAGATTCAGCATGTCTTAAATCATGTTCAAAAAGAGAACCGCACCTTGCTAACAGAATTTGAGTCTAAGCAAATTCTTGATTTTTACCATATTCCGGTTGTTAAAACGCTAATAGCTAAACAAGCCGATCAGGCCGTAGAACTGGCCGCTCAAATCGGATATCCCGTAGTGCTAAAGCTGTTTTCACAGACAATCTCACATAAAACGGATGTGGGAGGGGTAAAATTGAATCTGGAAACAGATGAACAGGTATCTAGAGCTTTTCAAGAGATTTATCAAGCTGTTATCCAAAAAGCCGGAAAGGAACACTTTGAAGGCGTGACTGTCCAGCGAATGGTGAAGCATGCCGGCTATGAACTGATTTTAGGAAGTTCGACCGATCCGCAGTTTGGCCCTGTCTTGCTATTTGGAATGGGAGGACAGCTTGTCGAAGTCTTTAAGGACCGGGCGCTTGCTATTCCTCCGCTTAATAAAAATTTGGCCCGTCAGCTCATGCAAAAAACAAATATTTATGAAGCGCTTTTAGGAGTAAGGGGCCGGAATGCCATTGATTTATCCCACCTGGAGGATATTCTAGTTCGTTTTTCTCAAATGATTGTAGAAAATAGGCGCATTAAGGAATGCGACATCAATCCGCTTTTAGCCTCTGAAAAAGAAATCATAGCCTTGGACGCGCGTATTGTATTGCATGAGCCATCGATTGACGAAGCCAATTTGCCGAAATTGGCTATCCGCCCTTATCCGGTGAACTATATTGTTGAAACGAGATTAAAGAATGGAATACCGGTGATTTTGCGTCCCATTCGACCAGAAGACGAGCCTTTAATTGTAAATTTCCATCGAGAGCTTTCGGAGCACAGTGTAAGGCAGCGCTATTTTGAATTCATGAGCCTTGATCAAAGGGTAGCCCATGAACGCTTGGTCCGGATTTGCTTTAATGATTACGACCGGCAATGGGCCCTTATCGCAGAAATTTCTCAAGAGGGAGAAAAGCAGATCATTGGAGTCGGAAGCTTATCGCGCGTGCCGGGAACGCCTTATGCACAAGTTAAATTGATCATTGCCGATGCTTATCACAATTTAGGATTGGGCACCAAGATGCTAAAGCAGCTTCTTTATATTGCCAAACAGGAGAATATTCAGGCTGTTGACGGCCATATTCTGTCTGAGAATCAGGGCATGCTCAAGATTTGCCGGCGATTGGGCTTCGAACTGTCAAGCGAGAAAGATCCTTTTATTGTGCATGTAAGATGGCAGAATGCAGAAAATTAATTCGATAAGAATAAATTTAATTTTCTGCATAAAGGGAAGCGCCATGTAGATTATTGCTATCTTGCATGGCCAGCCATCGAAGCGATTAATCCCGCTCTTTCCATAAAATATAAGGCATGCAGGACGGACAGGGCTAATAATCCAGTGCGATTGATTAAATGCAATTCATGCAGAACCTTACCTACAATCATGCTGCCAGCTACATCCACTAACATTTGGATCTTGTAGCGCCGCTGTTCCGTTCTATTATTGTACTGGTAATCCCTATAATTGCGCAGGCGATAGGTGATAGCTAAAAAAAGAACAGACCGCGCCAGTTCAGAAATGGCAAAGACCTTTGCGGACAAGCTTGCGTTGAACTCAAATATCCTGCCGTAAAAATAACCGATAACCGCCGCAATGGAGGTCCTTTGTATGAGCGTAGGAATGAGTTGAAATGTATTTGGAATGGAAGTGTGAAGCGAATCTTGATTGAACATGGGAAAAAAATTAAGCATCTTTCTTCCTTTTTGTGAGCGTGAAAATTGGCGAAATTAAATTAGCAGAATAATACATTCGGTACGAAGAAAATAGCTTGTCGCTGTTCAGTCCGGCATGCTAGAGTTTTGTGTGATAATTTAAATTTTATATTAGATAGCTGTATTGATATGGAATGGAAATACGTCTGCTTGATAAAGGAATGTTTTGGAGAAGAAAAAGGGTATTTGCTAACTGCAATCCGCAAAGAAGACATAGCGCATATTCGCGAATGGCGAAATGAGCAAATGGATGTTCTTAGGCAGAAAGCCCTTATCTCGGAGCAGGATCAGCTTGCCTATTTCACTCACGTCATTGAGCCGACCTTTACCCAACCTCATCCCCGTCAAATTCTATTTAGCTTCCTTCATACAGGCATTTGCATCGGATATGGAGGATTGACCAATATAGACTGGGAAAATAAGCGAGCGGAGGTATCTTTTCTGGTTAATACCAAGCGGGCCCAAGAAAAGGAGACATATGCAGCCGATTATTGGCACTTTCTTCATTTGCTCGCCGGCATCGCTTTTAATGAATTGGGCTTTCACCGGCTTTTTGCGGAAACGTTTGCATTTCGCGAGCACCATATCCATATTTTGGAAACAGCCGGATTTAAAAGGGAAGGAGCTCTAAGAGAACATGTTTTTAAGCATAACCGATGGTATGATTCCATTATGCATGGATTGTTAGCCAGGGAGTATAAAAATGCGCAATAAACGCGTCTTTGTTAGCGGGGGAGCAGGGGTAATCGGAACGGCGCTTGTGGATTTTCTCTTGAGGGAAGGCGCTGATGTATTTGTCGGCGATCTTAAACCTTGCCCGAAGTCATGGTTTGGAAAAGTAAAATATCGCCAGGGCGATCTTAATACCATTTCGCCGCAAGATTTGCTCACATTTGATCCCGAAATTTTTTTTCATTTGGCCGCCACTTTTGAGCGTTCAGAGGAAAGCTTCCCTTTTTTTGAGGAAAACTTTCATCATAATGTTAAGCTCAGCCATACCCTAATGCACATTTTAAAGGACGCGCCTTCCCTTGAAAAAGTCGTTTTTGCATCCAGCTACCTCATTTATGATCCTCAGCTTTATCAGTTTTCCTCTCCTCAAGAAAAAAATGCGATTTTGACAGAAGCGTCTCCCATTTATCCGCGCAATATATGCGGAGCGGCTAAATTATTTCATGAAATGGAGCTGCGGCTGTTAAGGCATTTTTTGCAGCAGAATACATCTTTTATTTCTGCACGGATTTTCCGTGTCTATGGAAGGCAGTCGCGCGATATTATTTCTCGTTGGATACGCGCAGCTTTAAGAGAAGAAACGCTAACTGTTTATCGTCCGGAAGGGCGATTTGATTATATTTTTGCCGATGATGTTGCCGAAGGGTTACTTCGGCTTGCACAGACTGATTATAGTGGAGTCGTGAATTTAGGATCCGGCCAAGCCCGATCGATTCAAGATGTCTTGCATATTCTTCGACAGCATTTCCCAAAAATAGATATAGAAACTGTTGAGTCCGATATTGCATTCGAAAATTCTCAAGCAGATATTCAACGCTTGGAAGCGTTAACAAGCTGGAAGCCTTCGCATACCTTAGAAATAGCTATTCCCAAATTGATTGAATTTGAAAAAGAGAGCCTCAGATTTCCCACTCAATCATCTGAACATCCAAGCGTGATGATTACTAGCATTTCCAAAAAAATGCCTCTCATTCAAGCTGTCCGTAATGCTGCCAATAAAATCGGACAATTTAAAAATATTCACGGATGCGATAGCCACCCTTTTTGCATTGGACAATATGGTGTGGATGAATTTTGGCAATGCCCGCCTCTGTCTGAAATGAATTTAGAAGAAATGATTGCCTATTTTCAAAAAAATTATATTACAGCCGTTATTCCTACCCGTGATGCGGATTTGGAATTCTATGCCCGCCATTTATCCTTTCTGCAAAAGAGAGGCGTTCATGTCATGGTATCAAAATTCGATGCGGTTTCAACATGCTTAGATAAAAAGCGGTTTGCCGACTTTCTCATTAAGCAGCGCTTTCCCGCCATTCCGACAAGTTTAGCGATCGAAGAGTTGAAAACATCCCGTTATGTTGTCAAAGAAAGACGTGGAGCAGGTTCGCATCAATTGGGATTAAATTTGCCTAAGGAAGAGGCGATTATCCATAGCAAAGGACTCAAGGAACCAATTTTTCAACCTTATATAGAAGGGGAAGAATGGAGCGTAGATCTTTATCGCACAAAAGAGGGGCGAGTGAAAGGGTGCGTGGCCAGGCAGCGTAACTATGTAGTGGCAGGAGAGTCTCAAGTGACGACAACCGTCTCTTATCCTGCGCTCGAACGTCTTTGTGAAGAAATGGCCGATCATTTAGATTTATATGGACATGCAATTTTTCAGCTAATCGAGGATGCACAAGGCGATTTCCATGTCATTGAATGCAATCCCCGCTTTGGGGGAGCTTCTACAGTCAGCATTGCAATTGGATTGGATAGCTTCTTTTGGTTTTTTGTTGAATGTCTCGGACAAAGTCTGCAAGATTATCCCTTTATCAGAAGACAAGGAGAAGTGCGCCAAGTGCGTTATATGACAGATCGGATTATCCCATGGTCATCGTATTTGACTTAGATGATACTCTTTATGAAGAAATGTCCTTTGTGCGAAGCGGATTTTCTGTTGTTGCCGACTATCTCAGTCCGCTTCTTCATATGCCTGCACAGGATATTTTCCATGATCTGAACGACCTGGTTGCCGTTCAGCGCGACAGCGTTTTCAATCGTTTTCTTGAAGAAAAGGGGATTCATAGCCTGCAATTGATCAAACGCTGTCTAAGCGTCTATAGAGGGCACCAACCTAGCATCAGTCTCTATCCCGCAGCTAAGGCTTGCTTGGAGCGATTCCAAGGCCATCCCCTTTACATTGTAACGGATGGTAACAAGCTTGTCCAAAGAAGAAAATTTTTAGCGTTGGGCTTAGACCGTTTAGTCCGGCGCTGCTTTTTTACGTATGCTCACGGCCTTCATCGCTCCAAGCCTTCTCCTTATTGCTTTGAAAAGATTTGTCAAATTGAGCGCGTGGATCCTTCACACGTTATTTATGTGGCGGATAATCCGCAAAAAGACTTTGTTGGAATTAAGCCGTTGGGATTTCATACCATCCGCGTTCTCACAGGACCTTATGCCCAATCGCAGGTAGAACTGGCCTACGAGGCCGAGGTGCGAATTAAAAGCTTAGATGAATTAGATGAACGCTTGGTAAGAAGCTTAATAACCTGAGTTTGGGTTTTTTTTGCCATTTGTTCATCGCCGAGGTTTTGACGCAGTCGAAAGGGTAAAAAAACTCCAAACTCAAGTTAATAGCCTTTAAGGATAAGCATGACTGAAGAAAAAAAGATTAAAATTCTCGTACAGGCACGCATGGGATCGACTCGCTTGCCTGGAAAAGTTATGAAAGAAGTCTTGGGCCGGCCCCTTCTAGATTTTCAAATCGAGCGTTTGCAGCAAGCGCGTTTGCCACATGGCATTGAGATCTTGACGACGACGGAATCAAGCGATGAGCCCATTGTTGCTTTCTGCCAAAAGAAAGGCCTAGCCTATTTTAGAGGTTCGGAAGAGGATGTTCTAGACCGTTATTACCAAGCGGCTAAGGAAGGAAAATTAGACGTCATTGTAAGAGTGACAGCGGATTGTCCGTTAATTGATCCTGATATTTTAGATCATATCATCGCTGTCTACTTGGCCGCTTTTCCCACTTATGACTATGTATCAAATGGATTGGAAAGAACATATCCCAGAGGGCTAGATGTAGAAGTTTTCTCTTTCGCAGCATTGGAAAAATCTTATCGAGAAGCCAAAGAGCCGGAGGAGAGAGAGCATGTTACCCCGTATATCTATCGCCATCCGGAACTCTTCCATCTAAAGAATATCAGCCATTCACCTGCATTGGATCACTACCGTTGGACTGTGGATACTCCTGAAGACTTCGAATTAATCCAACTTATTTTAGACCGGCTTTATCCGCTTAACCCGCGTTTTCGCCTACAAGATATCTTAGCCTTATTGGACCGGCATCCGGATTGGAATAAAATTAATGCGCATATTGAGCAAAAAAAGCTTTCTCCTCTAAATAAAAAAGCGTAAAAGAATGAGAGAGGGGAGTAAAACCGCTGATGACCTAGATTCGAGTTCTTTTTCCAAGAAGCGATAAGAGAAAATAATCTCAACTGTCGATTATTATGGGTTTTAATACACCCTCAGCGCTTTTTATACCAATAAGAGACGTTAATAACCTGAGTTTGAGGCTTTTTGCCCTTTGGACTGCGTCAAAGCCTCGGCGATGAACAAATGGCAAGAGCTTTCACGCTGGTCCAAAGGGCAAAAAAAAACCAAACTCAGGCTAATAGAATTGACTTGAATTCAATGCTTTGCTATACACTTTTCTCATCAATCCTTTAAAGGAGAAAATTATGTTACGTAAATCGGTCGTCAAAATCGCTACTCTTGCATTGGGCCTGTTGGCTCTAACTATGAACGCAGAAGCAGCGATTGCCCAATCTAACCCATCTAACAGCAATCAGCAAGCGGTTAACCGCTCTTCCTTAAGAAAAGAATCTGATTCTACGACGCAAGAAAAATACGATATCATGAGACGTGATGAAATTGATAATACGGATACGTATGCAATTCCCTTCGATGAAAGCGAAGTCGAGGACGAGCAGCAAATAGACATGGATGAAAAAAAGGATGTTTTCCCCCTTCCCCATTCTCATTAATCCGGTCTACTTCAGCCCTCATTACTTGATGAGGGCTTTCTTTTTCCCTTTCTTTTCATCAATCAGTTAAGTTTAAAGTTAAATTTTTACATTATTTGGTAATAAAATTATTAATATTTGTTTATTTTAAATGCTGTATTTGTTATTCTGGTTGAGAGTTTAAAAATAAATTGTTCGTTTTTGTTTTTAGATCCAAACCCATCATTATTTGATTGAGTTTATAGAAAGTGTCTTTAGAGACTGTCTCAGCAAGGGGCTTTCTTTTCTGGTTGGCTGTAAACCTTATCTCGATGATCGCCGATTGACGTTTGGCGAAGTCATAGCCTCTTACTCGATTCTTTTGCTTAGCAACAGAGTGGTTTAGAAGAATTATCAAATGAAGGAATAGTGGATTTAAAAATCAATATTCAAAAGCAGGCAAAAAGGCGATGGTCGTCTATTTATCCGCTTGAAGTAAAGATTTTAAAAATTTTTGATAATCTTTCGAGCAATTCACAAACCTAAACAAAAGAAGAAAGAATGACTCAAGAATTGACTTTTGATATATTTGGTTTAAAAGAACCTATTCTACAAGCGTTGCAAGAGGCTGGATTTAAAACGCCTAGTCCTATCCAAGCGCAGGCTATTCCTTTGATACTGGCCGGCCATGATATGATTGGCCAAGCCCATACGGGGACAGGAAAGACGGCTGCATTTGGATTGCCGGCTCTCCATTTGATCAGCGATCAGCCGAATGCGCAGATTCTCGTTTTAACGCCTACCCGCGAATTGGCCAGCCAAGTCAGCGATGAATTATTTCGCTTAGGCCGCCATTTAGGCATCCGTACAGCGACGATCTGTGGTGGAAAATCTTTTAAGCATCAAATTGAAGCTGCAAAGCGTGGAACACAAGTAATTGTGGCGACTCCTGGTCGTCTATTGGATCTTTTTGAATCTGGTAGCTTGCCTGGTTTTCAGCCTTCGCTTGTTGTTTTAGATGAAGCAGACGAAATGCTGGACATGGGCTTTTTGGAAGCGATCCAGAAAATTTTCACTTTCCTTCCCAAGCAAAGACAAACGCTCTTATTCTCAGCGACTATGCCAAGCCCTATTCAAAGGCTTGCCGGTTCGATTTTGAAAAAGCCGCAATTTGTTAGTGTCACTCAAAAAGAAACAACAAATAAAGATATTAAGCAGGTTTATTACGTCATTCGTGAAGAAGAGCGCGATGATGCGATTCTCCGTTTGCTAGATAATGACGAGCCGGGCAAATCGATTATTTTTTGCCGCACAAAAAAAGACGTAGACCGTCTGACTTCCCTGCTTGTGAGCTGTGGTTACCATGCCAGAGGTTTGCATGGAGACATGGAGCAGCCTCAAAGAGAAGAGGTGATTCGCCAGTTCCGCTCGGAAATGGTACGCGTGCTTGTTGCAACGGACGTTGCGGCGCGAGGCCTAAGCGTGTCTGATGTATCGCATGTATTCAACTATCACTTGCCGTTTGATCCTGCTAGCTATGTACACCGCATTGGACGTACAGGGCGTGCCGGAAATAAGGGCATTGCCAGCACATTCGTTACACTGCGTGAATGGCGCGACTTTCAGAGATATGAAAAGTTTATTGGTGCATCGATTAATCGCGCTTTTATTCCAACTTTGGAAGAAGCTAAGCAGTCTAAGCGTGCCCGTTTAGTCAGCAGCGTGCTCGCCCAGCCTGTTCACAATGAAGTCGAGCATGTATTGGCGCTCGTGAAAGAAATGGATCATCAAACATTAGCAGCTCACTTTATTTCCTTCGTCCTCAATCAGCAGTCTGTGCGTGGGCCTGACCAAATTGGCGTAGAGCCAAGAGGGCCAAAGAAAGAAGGAGAGATGAAGCCTTTTAATAATGAACATAAAAGAACGAACGGAAATCGGTTTGCAAGCAAAGAACCGAAGAAGTTTGGGAAAAGGTCTCATGGCGTTGGATCTTTTAGGGATAAACCTAAGGGGTTTTCCAAGCCAAAGGGATTTGCTAGTCGGCAGCGCGTAGAAAGATAATAAGCTTTAGATCTTATATCAGAAGCAAGGAAGTTTTCTTCCTTGCTTCTGAAAATTCTCTTAAAGATTTCATGGCCTATTCAAAATAAGGATCGCTTTAGATTCTCTAGTCGTTTGATAAGTAATGGCAACATCTTTGTCATTCACTTTTTGCAAAGCGTGGAATTTCTGGATGACTTCTCTCTAAAGCTAATGAGAAATTGTCCATTTTTTGTGCTGCAGTTCCGCATCAATAGATCTCATCAAATTTTTCGTTAAACAAAAGCCCAATGGTTGCACTTGCAAAGAGAGCTTATTGTCTTGATTGAAAGGTGTTAACCGAAAAATCAAAGGCATATTAGCTATTCCTATCCTTTATTTTATGTTCGCTTTAGCTGGATAGGAAAGCGCAGGCGCTTTCTACCTGCCGCTGCCTTTGGCTTGCAATGATACTGGAGTGCCCTTGAATGCTATTCGGATGAAAATAGCGGGCATCCTTGACATTTTTCGGATAAAAGGAAGGCGGCGTCACTTTTGAATCGGCAAAGCCTCCTTCAAATTCAAATTGAACTCCTTGTTCAGCAGCCCTTCTAATCTCTCGAATAATCTGTTTGCCCGCTTCGCTTCCCCAGCTGAAATCTTTATAGATAACCTCTTCATGATTTCCCCCTAAAGGCGATTGCACTAGCCATTTCCATATTTTCTGCTTCCAAGGGGCTAAAGCTGGATCGCACATAACTTTTGTTCCATAAAGAGGGGAGGAATTGGCATTAACCATTATCCGTTCGCCTTGAATGCCAGCATCGATGGCGTCTACAGCTAATTGAGACGCCAGCCATCCACCATTAGAAATTCCATGCGCATATAATTTTAGAGCGGGACGTTCTTGAAGAAGAGGCAGAACGGTATCCGTAATACGCTGGACCGCTTCTCCTTTCGAACAGTTTCCCTTTTTATCGACCTGAACTTGATAAATTAAGATGTCTTCTCCAACTTTTTGTTTGAAAGCCTTGGCATGTCCATCCATTTGGGATGCATGGCCATTTAAGCCATGAATCAAGACAACAATCCCTTTAGCTGTTTCTTTATTGCCTATGACTTTTCCATAATTAGGCGCGTGCTCAATGCGAGAGAAAAATGTTCCAATCGTAAACCACAAATCTTTGATTAAGCCAATCATTTTAGCAATGCCTACCGGTAGAGGACTCGTTTTAACAACTTTTTGTGCGTCAATATAATTCTCTTCTGTTGCAACAGGGGGAAAATGAGCCGCTTCCAATGAAGGACGAGAATAAGCAGAATAAGAAGCGACCGAATAGGGGAATGATAACATACAATTTTCTGTGTTTTGTTTATAAGTTCAATAAATTTTTAAATAATTGTAATTAAGATTAATTACTCTTGCAAGAGTTAATGTTAATGGTTTAATTTCTTGACTCTTATTTCTTTTGGGTTTATGAAATTAAGCGTTCATTTAGTAATTATGCGTATTATAGAAAAGTGCCTTCTATTTGAAGACTTCAAAAAGAAGGATAATAGGGAAACAGGTGTAAATCCTGTGCGGTTAGGCCGCTGTAACGAAGGACGGATGCTTAGTCATTTATGACCACTGCTTGTCGCGGGAAGGTTTTAAAACTCAACTAAGCCTATCGGATGATTTCGAAGCCAGAAGACCTGCTTTTTTATACCTATCAGATCTGATTAAGACGCTGTCTCCTTAAAGGCAGGATGGGGAAATGATTCGCTGATTTGACTTGGGAAAGAGGTCTGTTTAGGAATGTATGTGATGGACGCCTTTCAAGAGCTATCTCTTCGATCACCATTTTCCTCCGATGCGTAACATTAAACTTAAGCGACTTTGCTTTTTCGATAAAGCAGGAAAGGAAAAGGGTATGTCTTTGAATATCAATCCACTGGGATTTTTTTCGACTTTCAATCAGGAAATAAGGCATTTGGTTTGGCGTGAACCTTCGCCTTTTGAAGGGATTAACAACTTAAATGATTTAGAGCGTGTGCTTTTATCCGAAGGATGGAATCGGGATAAATGGAGAAGTTGGAAAAAAGAGATTCAAAAGGCTTTACTCCGCCATCAACAGGATCCGGCTGCGTTAAATGCGTTCTTGGCAAATTTGATTAAAGCGCATATTCATCGGGATCCCCAAGAGACGCTCCAATTTTTCTCTGAAGTATTGTCTCTTGAAGCGCTGGATTCAATCGCCCGCTTTAGGACCCAAGGAAGTGTCACTCCTTATCAGAATGCCTTTGAGTGGGCTGCCGAAAGAGCGGCGAGGTATCCGTTAAAGCCAGAACCGTCTTTTAATGAGTGGATATACCAAGAATGGAAAAGATGCCGCCCTCGAGTGATTTATTTTATTCCAAATTTAATCAATATTTTCCTTGGGGCTTTTAACTTTTTAGATACCCATAAAAAATTTACGACTTTATGGGAAAAACACATTCTCTTAGAAATTATTTACAAATTTTTCATTATTCCTTTTTGCCTCGTTCAAATTTTACAGCCCATTTTTATTGTGACAGCTAAAGTTTATTTGGTGGCAGGAGCGATTCTTGCTGCGGGAGGGCTTTTGGCTATTGCTTATCAGCGCTGGTTTAAGCCTATTCCGGATGAAATTGTCAACTGCACCAATTTAGACAAGCAAATGGACAGCGGGCTTATTGAGCCCAAAGTGGGACAAACGGAGCTGCTTACCAAACTGCTGTCCACTCTTATTACAGGAGCGAATGTCTTATTAGTGGGAAAATCCGGGGACGGGAAGACAACCTTATTCCACCAGCTTCTTCAATTAAAAAAAGAGGGGAAACTTCCCGCTGAATTGCAAGATCGTGTCAACTATGAAGTCGATTGCGGCCTTCTCATTTCCAATGTCAGTTTCGGACATTCCGAACTGATCAATCAAATTAAAGACCAGATTGGGGGGTATGAGAAAAAAACGCTCTTTTTAATGGATGAATTTGACCAATTGGCCAGCAATCAGGGGGCCTTTCAAGCCTTCAAAAACCACTTTTTACAGGGTGGCCCAAATGATCCTCAATTTATTGCTACAACAACCTTTAAAGAGTTTGAGAAAATCAAGAAGCTTGATGTAGACGGATCCTTTATGCGTCGAGTAGTCACGATTATTGTAGATGGGGAAGAGGAAGAACAAAACAAACTTGTTTTGGAAGAATTCGTCACTCGCGTTGAACCGACCATTCCGGTGACAGAAGAAGCCATTAGGGTTGTTCTAGATATATCTAAATCGGAAACGTATTTGCCTAACATTGGCCGCCCGGCTAAAGCAATCAAAATTATGAAAGAAGCCATTGGCCGCAGTCAATGGGTTTATAATCCGACTTATACTTTGCCTGCTCTGGACCAAGCCGTCCAACAGCTCAAGCTGCTCAAGGCAAAAATGGCTCGCCGCTTGATAGAAAGTCAGGAAGACTTGCAAGCGTATCGAATGCTTTCTGATAGAATAGTAGCCTTAAAAGAAGAAAATGCCGTTCTCAAAGATCAAATCAAAAAAATTAAGCAGATCAAAGAGAGAGAATTGACCTTTAAAGATCAATATTTTAAATTGACCCATCAATTGGCGGCCGTCAAACAAAACGAACCGGTTCCAGAGAACCATCTTCCCATTATACCTGGCGGTCCCATCACTCCCGAGGCTCAAAAACTTTATCTTCTCTATCATTTTTATGGGGCCGAGGCATTTGAAAAAGTCTTGGAAGAAGAAATGGCAAGAATAGAAAATAAAGTTCCGGTTAGGGTCAATGAAGCGCTTGTCAGGCAAGTTTTCGAAGAAATTAAAGCGGCGGAAGCTAGGGTGATTGAGCAAAATAATGTGCCGCAACAAGCCATATCTGTCGCTTAAAAAAGACTGAGGAAAGGAATAGCAATGGGCGAGAAAAAAATTGGCGTCTTACTTGTAAATTTAGGCACTCCAAAGTCTTTTCGCCCTAAGGATGTCTTTCATTATTTAAATGAGTTTCTGACGGATGGCCGAGTCATTGATCTGCCCTGGCTGCAGCGTCAATGTCTTGTGCGGGGGATTATCGTTCCTTTCCGTTATAAGGACTCTGCTAAGTTATATCAGCGCTTGTGGACGGAGGAGGGATCGCCTCTTCTTATTCACGGCTTGTCCGTTAGGGATAAACTCCAAAGCGTATTGGGAGAGCATTTCTATGTCTCCTTAGCCATGCGCTACCAAACTCCTTCAATTAAAGAAGGCCTGGAACAATTGAGGCAAAAGCAAGTGGATGAGATCCTTGTTTTTCCTCTTTTTCCCCAGTATGCCTCCGCAACAACGGGATCCGTTCATCAAAAAGTCATGGATGAGATCAAGCACTGGCAAGTCATTCCCAAATTGACTTTTGTGAGTAGCTATGCCGACCATCCGGCGTTGATTCACGCTTTTTGCGAAAGGGCAAGACAATATTCCCTGCAATCCTATGATCACGTTTTGTTTAGCTTTCATGGCCTGCCTGAAAAGCAAATTCGCAAAGCTGATGAAGCCGGGGCTTGTTTAACGTCCGGTTGCTGCGACAAACAATGTAAAAATAATACCTTTTGCTATAAGGCCCAGTGCTATGCTACTGCTCGGGCTATCGCTTCTCAACTAGCTATGCAGCCGTCTTCTTACACCATTTGCTTTCAATCCAGATTAGGGAAAGATCCGTGGATCCAGCCTTATACAACAGAGGTTCTGCAAGCCTGCAGTGCCAAGGGGTATAAGCGCCTGCTTGTTTTTTGTCCTTCTTTCGTATGCGACTGTTTAGAAACGACATGTGAGGTGTCTTATGAATATGCCCACACCTTTAAAAGCATGGGAGGGGAGACTGTGCAGCTTGTCGAAGGGCTAAATAGTCATCCCGATTGGATCGAAGCTTTGAAGATAATGGTGCGCGAGCACACGCATTCCAAGAGCGCGTAGTAAAACCTGCTAATGACCTATTCGAATCCTTTTCCCTAGGAGACGTTCGAGTAAAGGTAAAAAAAACTCCAAACTGAGGTTATTAGGGGCAATACGCCCTCTAAAGACTTGCTTTCCTCTGCCCGGCTTTGGCCTCAGCTAAAAAATAGGTGTAAATAATTTAATTGACCGCGAATTGCTGCATATTTACGATCCAGCCTAAGCGGGTGTATTATGGGTTTTAATACACCTTCTAAGAAAGGAGAGATTTTACCATGGCAGGCCTTTGCATTCCCACAGCAACTTATCGATTGCAATTTAATCAGCGTTTCACCTTTAAGCAAGCTTTAGAATTTGTTCCCTATTTTAATGAGCTGGGCATCTCCACTCTTTATGCTTCCCCCATTACAAAATCGAGGGCGGGAAGCTTGCATGGCTACGATGTATTGGATTCCAATCAAATCAATCCTGAAATTGGAACCGAAGAAGACTTGCAGCAATTAGTCGATGCCCTTCATCAAAGGGGAATGGGGCTTGTTATTGATATTGTGCCCAACCATATGTGCATCGCTGATGAAAATAAATGGTGGAACGATGTGTTAGAAAATGGCCCCAGTTCTCTCTATGCCAATCATTTCAATATTGTTTGGGATCCGCCTAAAGTCGAGTTGCGTAATAAAGTGCTCCTTCCTGTCTTAGATCAGCAATATGGTAAAGTAATCGAAAATCAAGAACTTAAAATTGTCTATGATGCCGGCGCCTTTTTTATCGATTATAAAACTCATCGTCTTCCGGTTAACCCTAGAACCTGGCCGACCATCCTTAAACCCGTTATTGAACAATTAAAATCGCAATTAGGGGAGCAGGATGCCGGGCTTTTAGAACTGGAGAGTATTGTGACGGCCTTGGACCATTTGCCGGATATGACGGAAACCAATCCGGAAAAATGCAAAGAGCGCAATCGAGAAAAGGAAATTATTAAAAAACGCTTGAGTATTTTATTGGAAGAATCCCCTCGCATCTTGGAAGCTGTCCAAGCTTCTATGAAAGTATTAAATGGGACGAAAGGTGATGCCCATAGCTTCGATCAATTAGAAGAATTGCTTGACTCTCAGGCTTATCGTTTGAGCTTTTGGCGTGTGACCAATGATGAGATAAACTATCGCCGGTTTTTTGATATTAATGAATTGGTCAGCATGCGGGTGGAAAATGAAGACGTCTTTATAGACATGCATGAGCTCATTCTTAAGTTGATCAAGCAAGGATGGGTAAATGGTCTGCGAATTGATCACGTTGATGGCCTGTTTGATCCGGAGCAATATTTCTCACGCCTTCAGCAGCACTGCGCTCAAGTATTAGGCGAATCAGAAAAAGAACTAGGCCGCCATTTTTATGTTGTCGTAGAAAAGATTTTAGGAGGGGATGAGCAGCTTCATAAAAGCTGGTTTGTTTTTGGCACAACAGGCTATGATTTTTTGAATTTGGTCAATGGCATATTCATCATTCCTGAAAATGGGCCAAAAATCCAGCAGATTTATGAGCGGTTTACAGAACGCAATGATGAAATGGACGATGTCATTTATTCCGCTAAAAAGCTTATTCTCATTATTTCCATGTCCAGCGAATTGCACTTTCTTGCCCGCCAGCTCGAAGAGGTCAGCGAGCAGCATCGTTGGTCCAGAGATTATACACTCGAAAGCTTGCGCTCGGCCCTTAGAGATGTCATTGCTTGTTTTCCTGTCTATCGCAGCTATATCCGTACGCAGGACACGCAAGTAGACGAAGAAGATAAAAATTATGTGATCTCTGCCATTGAAGCGGCGAAAAGAGTAAATCCGGCCATTGACCTTTCCATTTTCGATTTCATTCAAAGTGTTCTGCTTTTACAAGATCCGCCAGGCTTGACAGAAGAACAAATCGCCTATCGCCGCAACTTTGTCATGCGCTTCCAGCAACTGACGGGGCCTGTAACAGCCAAAGGCGTGGAAGACACAGCTTTTTACCGCTATTATCCGCTTGCTTCTCTCAATGAAGTTGGCATGGATTTCAAGAGCTTTGGCATTCCGGCCCTCACCTTCCATAAAAAAAATCAAGAGAGAAAGGAATGGTGGCCGCACACGATGTTGGCGACATTTACCCATGATACCAAAAGGAGCGAAGATGTGCGGGCTAGGATTAATGTCCTATCGGAAAATCCGGAAGAATGGAATGTTGTTTTGCATCGTTGGCAAGCGCTTAATCAATCGCAAAAAGTGCGATTGAATGGCCGGGAAGTTCCTGGAAATAATGTCGAATACTTGCTTTATCAAACGCTAATTGGATCTTGGCCTCTTTATGCGGTTGATGCCAGCACGCGGGCTCAATATGCCGACCGTATTGAGAAATATATGATCAAAGCCCTCAAAGAAGCTAAATTGCATACAAGCTGGATTAATCCAAATGAAGCATATGAAAAAGCCGTACAGGAATTCGTGCGCAAAATTCTTACGCCGGATTCCTCTAATCGCTTTTTAGATGATTTTACAGCCTATATTCAACCCATTATCAAAGCCGGGCTTTTCAATTCCCTGTCTCAGACGCTCCTCAAAATGACCTGCCCAGGCACCCCTGACTTTTATCAGGGCAGCGAACTGTGGGAGTTTACTCTTGTTGATCCCGATAATCGCCGTCCTGTCGATTACTCAAATCGAGAATCTCTATTACATTTCCTTAAGGAAAAAGCCCAGCAAGATCCAGGGGCATTAGTCAGTCATTTAATGAAAACACCTGAAGATGGCCTCATTAAATTATATTTAACTTCTCAAGTTTTAGCCTATCGTCGGCAAAATCCGTCTCTCTTTCAAGAAGGGGGATATGTTCCTTTAGAACCGATTGGAAAAAAGGCTCGTCATGTTGTTGCTTTTAGCCGCATGAAAGATCAAAGCCAATTGATAGTCGCTGTGGGACGTTTTTTTACTCAATTAACGGATTTATTGGCATTTCAGCCTATTGCAGAGGTGTGGGAGGATACCGCCCTAGCCTTGCCTTCCCATATGCAGGGAGACTTTCGCGACATATTAAGCGGATTGACTTTTTCTATTCATTCCGATGCCCCTGTTCCGCTAAAAGATCTTTTTTCTAAAATGCCTTTAGCGATTCTAGAGAAAATCAAATAATGGCAGTAAAGCGGAATGACAGGCTTTTAACTCAGGTTTTTTAAGAATTCCTATTCGAGCAACAAGAGTAGACCGAATTTTTTTTATCAAAACTCAAGTTGATAACATCTAATTTCTATAGACTCTATGAATTTTAATTCCCATTTGAAGCTTTTAAAAAACGAAATAAATCACAGAATACAAGTAAAGATCAATCGAGAAGAATTGGCGAGAAATTTATATAAAGATGATTTGGCGATAATTCAGCAATGCCCGTCGAATGGCTATGGCCTAGAGTCGAATTCTTTTCCCTTAACGCTCAGGCTAAAAGAAAGAGGGCAATTCTTTATTCATAACAGAGTATCTAAAAAAAAGAACCTCATAGGAGACTATGAGGTTCTAAATAAGGCCCTGCTACAAATCGATTAGCGATTTGGCTGATTGCCTGTTTGTGGATTATTGGCAGGAGCATTGCCTGTTGAAGGATTGCTCGCAGATCCACCTGTTCTTGACTGATTATAGTTATAGTTGCCGGCAGGTTGATTACCATAGTTTTGGCCGCCTGCTTGATTATCGCTGTAGCCGCCATAGTTCTCATTGCCGCGATCATAGCCAGGTCCTGCATAATTCATAGAACCGCCATAATTCTCATTTTCAGGTCCAGCATAGTTCATTGTGCTTTGGCTGTAGTTGCCATAACCATAGTGCTCTGGTCCGGCATAGTTCATGCTGCCTTGATAGTAGCCTTCATGCTGATGGAAGCCAGGATGCTCATATCCATGACCATAGCCATAGCCACCTCTTGGACCAGCTTCAAAATCGCTGTAATAAGTTTGGCCACCATATGGATACTCATGAGAATAACCCATATCATGCTCTTCATAGTAAGGTTGGTTTTGATAGCTATAATTTTGGCTATATCCGCCGCCATAATAGCCGCTGCCATAATTGCCGCTGCCGTAACCTCTATTGCCATAATTGCGATTGTAGCTACCCCATGGGCATCCGCCACCTGAGCATTGAGCCATTGCACTAGCGGCAACTAAAGTTGAGAAGATCGTGGCTATTAGTGATTTGGACAAAAGTTTCATAAAATTCTCCTTATTGTTTTGAGAAGCAAACTAAATCAAAGTCTTTAATCTTGTCTTCTTAAGCAGCCGATATCTCTGCATCCGCAGCTGCCAGTCCATTAAGCCTTGCTAAGAGTTATTCCGATAGGCTTAAACTCCCTGAAGCCTTGAAGAAATCCTGTATAAAATATAAGCCGCAGGCTTTTCATTCTATATGAAGAATTTCCCCTTCTTTCAATAAAATATTTACACCTTTTTCATGCCTAAAGATTTATTTTTAATAAAGAAAAATTTAAAAAAAAGATGGCAAGGTAAAAATAGTAAATTTCTCTAAGGCATTAATACTTGGTCAATAATGTAAATAATTCCATTGTCGCCGGCAGGTTCGGTTCGCAACACGCGAATTCCGTTTACCGTTAAATCATCTCCCTTTGCCTGCAAAGTTAAATTGTGTCCATTTAATGTCTTAACTGCTTGATTAAAGTCTTTTTTTAAGATTTTTTGTGCAACAACATGGCTGCTGACAAGAGCTGAAAGTTGTTCTTTGTTCTCCGGTCTTAAAAGATCTTGGATAGCCAGAGGGCCTAAGTGACGGAAAGCTTCATTGATAGGAATGAAAAAAGTGAAAGAATCGCAAAGCGTGTTGAGAAAATCTTTTGTCTGTAAAATTGTCAATACAGTGGAATAAGGCTGATTAGAAGCCGTCTTGGCATATCCGATGGTGCTTTGCGTATCATTCAGCGAAAGCATTTGACTCTTACTTCCTTGAATGCCCATTCCCGACTTTTTCTGCATTCGGCGTGTCTGCGGCTGGTCGGAAGAGGTGTCGAACTGGTCTAAGCTCTCTTCAGTCTTTATTTCATCTGGCTTGTTTGTCATATCGCTTGTTGTTGACGAACGGGAAGTTGAGCCGCTTAACGCTCCGGACCCTTTTCCTTCCGCTTTTGTGCCGGATGAACCGGTTTTATAGAGCCCTTTATTGTTCTCGCTGGAGGAAGGGCTTTCTTCATTAAGGCTAATTTCTTTTGAAAAGTCATCTTCATAATAATGAAAAGGCTGTGGATGTTCAGCTTGTTCCTTGGCCCTGTCCGCTTCAATCCGGCTGCAACGGGCACAATAAGCATATCCCTGGGACGTGATTAAAGTTGAGGCGAGTATGGTTAGTAGAGTGCTCTTAGTGAATGCGTGCATAAATATCCTCCTGAAATAGATGGTCATTAAATTTGATTGAACTTAAATAATCCATCTATAAAATATTTTAAATAAGAAAGCTATCGGGAAATTCCCGAAAATAAAGCCCTTCAACTCCTAGGCAAGCGTTCTTAAATGGTGTAAACTTTTAATGCAACGTTTTAAAAATCAATAGCTATTGAAAAATTTAGAACAGCAGAGAAAAAGGTATTGCGTTAAAACAGCCATTTTCTGTACATTAGTAACTTCTTGCGAACGAAATGCGTAAAATCGAATAAATCGATGACAAGAATAACAGATGCCAATGAGCGCTGTAAAAATGTTTTGACAGTATAAGAGAGACAATGTGCAAGCATAATAAATAGAGCTTGTGTGGGGCAGGTTTACCTGTCTTACATATAAAGCACCGCTTTAAGCGGTGCAAAATAAACAACTCAGATTTTCAAGAGTTTTTTTTCTGTGAGAATTTGATCTTGGTTCAGATTGAATGCTGACGGCGTGGATGAGGCATGCAAGTCGAACGAAACCTTCGG